>NZ_WJSP02000670.1 GCF_009720255.1 Agromyces humi
TGGCCGGCCGCCCCGCGGCGGGCGCGGCGGACACGAACCTCACCGGCCGCCTCGGCGTGCCGACGCTCGACGGCTTCGGACCGCTCGGTGGCGGAGCGCATGCTCGAGACGAGCACGTGCGGCTCGACACGCTCGCCCCGCGCGTCCGGCTGACGGCGGCGGTCATCGCGGCGCTCGCCGCGTCCTGAGCGACGGGTCACCGCAGCGCCTCCCGGTCAGCCGTGGATCTCCAGCCGCGGCCGATCGTCGGCATGCAGCGTGGCGTCGACGCCGAGCGGCAGTGTGTGCGCCTGCGCGCAGTGGCCGAATCCGAGCTCCCAGACGAGCGGCACGCCGAGCGGCGCGAGGAGCTCGACGACGAGGGCGCGCACCGCGTCGAGGTCGCCGCAGTCCTTCCAACTGCCGAGCGCGATGCCGGCGACCCCGTCGAACCAGCCCTCGCGGAGCAGGGCCGTGAGCAGGCCGTCGATCCGGTAGGGCTCCTCGGTGACGTCCTCCAGCAGCACGATCGACCCGGCTCGCGGTGACGACGGCGTCCGGGCCGCGCCCCGCGTCATCCGCAGCAGGCTCAGCGTGCCGCCCACCAGTCGCCCGGCTGCGACGCCCGGCACGAGCGTCTCCGCGTCGGGCGAGGAGAATGCACGACCGGCGACGGGTTCGAACATGGCGCGACGCAGGCCGTCCGTCGCGACCGCATCCTCCAGCAGGGCGTCGGTGCCGAGCATGGGGCCGAACCAGGTGGGCACCCCGAGCACCTCGTTCCAGAGCTCGTGCACGGCCGTCACGTCGGAGCTGCCGAAGAGCGGCTTGGCGGGCGCCCGGCGCAGACGTGCGAGGTCGAGCAGGTCGAGCAGCCGCACCGATCCGTAGCCGCCGCGCAGGCAGCAGACCGCGGCGATGCCGGGGTCGCACCACGCCGCCTCCAGGTCTGCCGCCCGGAGCGCGTCGTCGCCGGCGAGGTAGTCGGCTCGCGGATGCCGCGCGATCGCGCTCGGGTACACGAAGGGGTCGAGCGCCCAAAAGCGCAGCAGG
>NZ_WJSP02000671.1 GCF_009720255.1 Agromyces humi
CACCGCCTGACCCGCCGGGCGCCGCGCGGATCCAGGCGATCGGCCGCCATTCAGGCCGGTGCCGCCGAAAGGGCCTGAGCAGCGGCCGGCTGCTCGAGGGCGCTCGATCACCGCACTCGAACCGACCCCCCGCGGGAGGAGATCCGCGCCCCGGGAGGTCGCCACGTCGCTCGGGCACCTCCGCTCGGGCGGATCTCCTCCCGTCCGGCTGGCGCGCGGCGCCGGTCAGGTGCCGCCCGGGCGCGGCGCGGTCACGGTCCGTCGCCGGGATGCGGCGGGCCGCCCCGATTTGCGACGATGGGGGCATGTCCGCTCGCACCCCGGCCCTCGTGGGCATCTCGCACGGCACCTCGTCCGACGAGGGCCGCCGTGCGGTGCGCGGGCTGCACGATGCGGTCGCCGCGGCGGTGACGCAGCGGCATCCGGATGCCACGCCGAGCGTCCGGCTCGGACACGTCGACGTCGAGCAGCCAGACGTCCCGGCCACCCTCGGCTCGCTCGAGCCCGACGAGCCCGCGGTCGTGGTGCCGCTGCTGCTCTCGGCCGGATACCACGTGTACGTCGACCTCACCGAGGCGGTCGACGACGAGAACGGGCAGGGCGGGCGTCACGTCGTGCTCGCCGGCGCCCTCGGCCCCGATGACCGGCTCGCGACGGTACTGCTGCGACGGCTCGAGGAGGCCGGACTCCGCCACGACGACCGGATCGTGCTCGCCGTCGCCGGGTCGAGCGACCGGCGTGCGGTCGTCGACTGCCTCGACATGGCGAAGCGGCTCGGCACGGTATCGGGACGTGCGGTCACGGCGGGGTTCCTCTCGGCCGCCCAGCCGCGCCTGCCCGAGGCGGTCGCGATGGCCCGAGCGGATGCCGCCGCCGACGGCGGCAGGGTCGTGGTGGCGAACTACCTGCTCGCACCCGGCTACTTCGACGACCTCGCCCACGCGGCCGGCGCCGACATGACCGCACGGCCCCTGCTCGTGGAGGACGAGCCCGCGCCCGCCGAGCTCGTCGAGATCGTGCTC
>NZ_WJSP02000672.1 GCF_009720255.1 Agromyces humi
GTTGGGACGTCGTGGGCTCGGCCGGCGCGATGCGGGTGAAGGCCGAGCTGCGCGGCGACCTCCTCCGCGCGCTCGAGACGCGGCCGGGCGGCCTTCCGGCGTTCCCCACGTCGCGCATCGCCACGCTCCTGGGGCCGGGCCTGGAGGCGCTCGACGAGTACTTCGGCCGCTACCTGCCGCAGCTCGTGCTCACCGTGGTCGCGACCTCCGCCTGCGTCATCGCCGTGTGGATCGCCGACCCGCTCACGGGCCTCGTGCTCGTCGTCGTGCTGCCCCTCATCCCGGTCTTCATGGCCCTCATCGGCATGGCGACCGGTGCAGTGCAGCGGCGGCAGTGGGAGAGCCTCGCCTCGCTGTCGCGCGGGTTCCTCGAGGTGGTCGGCGGCCTCTCGACGCTCATCCTGTTCGGGCGTGCCGACCGCCAGGTCGAGCGGATCCGGGCGGTCACCGACGAGTATCGCCGGCGCACGATGAAGGTGCTGCGGATCACCTTCCTGTCGGGGTTCACCCTCGAGTTCGCGGCGAGCCTCTCGGTCGCGGTCGTCGCGGTGTCGATCGGACTGCGCCTCGTCGCCGGCGACCTGACCCTGGCACCCGGCCTCTTCGTGCTCGTGCTCGCGCCCGAGGTCTTCCTCCCGCTGCGCAACGTGGGCGCGGCCTTCCACGCGTCGTCGGCGGGCGTGACCGCGTCGGGCGACGCGTTCGACCTGCTGGCGGCCGCCGAGCAACCGGCGGACGAGCCCGCACCCGGTCGCGGTGATGCGTGGGACGCCGCATCCGTCTCGGTCGACGACCTCGGGCTGGTCATCGACGACCTCCGAGTGACTCGCGGAGACCGCGTCGTGCTCGACGGATTCCACCTCACTGCACGACCCGGCGAGGTCGTGGCGATCACGGGCGAGAGCGGCACCGGCAAGTCGAGCCTCCTCGCCGCCCTCCTCGGGTTCGCCCACGCCGACGGGCGCGCCCGGCTCGACGGGCGCCCGGTGGACGGGGACCGATCGAGGATCGCCTGGGCGGG
>NZ_WJSP02000673.1 GCF_009720255.1 Agromyces humi
CCACTGACTCCCGCGACACGAGGGTGGTGTCGAGCGTGTGCCGGGTGCGCGGCGTGGTCTCGCCGTCGATGAGCGCGAGGAGGGTCGCCGCCGCCTGCGTGCCGAGCGCGTGCATCGGCTGCGCGATCATCGTGAGGGGCGGATCCATGACGGCCGCCCACGAGCTGTCGTCGAAGCCGATGAGCGAGACGTCGGCCGGGTAGGCGAGCCCCGCGGCGCGCACGGCCCGGAGGGCGCCCGTCATCGCATCCGTCTCGGTGCAGAAGATCGCCGTGGCGCGGTCGGGCAGGGCGAGCATGCGGGCGACCTCGTCGACCGCACGCGCCTCGGTCTTCTCGCCGACCATCACGAGGTCGGGATCGAACCGGATGCCGGCATCGTCGAGCGCGTCGAGGTAGCCGCGGAGGCGCTCGGCGTCGGTCCAGAGGTTCTTCGCCGCGGCCTCGAGCAGCTCGCGGCGAGTGGCCGGACGCGCGTCGGCCGTCGGGCCCCACACGAACCCGATCCGGGTGTGCCCGGCACGGATCAGCGAGTCCACCGCCTCGCGAGCTGCCTCGCGGTTGTCGATCACGACCGCGTCGAGGTCGAGGTGCGCGACCTCCCGGTCGACGAGCACCACGGGGATGCCGTGGTCGATCGCGGCCGACACGTGCGCGACATCCGCTCGCGTGACCGCAGCCGAGGCGACGATGACGCCGTCGACGCGCTTGTCGATGAGCACGTTCATCGCGGCGATCTCCTCGTCGAGCGACTCATGCGTGCTCAGCACGATCGTGTCGAAGCCGCGGTCGCGCGAGGTGTCGGAGATGCCGCGCACGACGCCCGCGAAGAACGGGTTGCCGATGTCGGCCACGATGACGCCGAGCGTGTGGGTGATGCCGGTGGACATGCTGCGCGCCAGCGCGTTCGCGCGGTAGCCCAGCTGCTCGGCCGCCGCGAGCACGCGCTCGCGCAACTCAGGGCTGACGTAGCCGTACCCGCCGAGGGTGCGCGCGGCGGTCGCCCGGCCCACTCC
>NZ_WJSP02000674.1 GCF_009720255.1 Agromyces humi
GCAACAGCGGCTTCCTCGTCTTCCTCGGCGTCGCCGCGTTCGTCGTGTTCATCTTCGCCACCGGCACCGGCGGTGAGATCACCGACGCGTTCAACGCCGTATCCGGCGCCGCAGCGGACACCGCACCCACGTGATCGACCTCGTCGCCGCGGGCCGGGCGAAGAACGACCCGCGCCCGATCGAGGAGCTGCGCGCCTGGGCCGCCGACATGATGGACCGCCGCGCGCGTGAGGGCACGCCGTACTTCTTCATCGGCCTGCCCGCGGCGGTCGTGGGCGACGATGTACCGCTGGCCCTACCGGGCTACAGCGACCAGCACGACTGGGAGCTCGAGCTCGCCGTCGTGATCGGCAAGGAGGCCTTCCGCGTCGATCGCGAGCGCGCCATGGAGCACGTCGCCGGCTACACGATCGTGAACGACGTCACCACCCGCGACCTCGTCTTCCGCGAGGACATGAAGGAGATCGGCACCGACTGGTACCGCGGCAAGAACGCGCCCGGGTTCCTGCCCACCGGGCCGTTCCTCGTGCCCGCGCCCTTCGTCGCCGATGCCGGCAACCTGCACCTCGAGCTCACGCTCAACGGCGACACGATGCAGGATGCCACCACCTCCGACCTGCTCTTCGACCTGCCCGCGCTCATCGCCGGCGCCTCGCAGAACATGCCGCTCCTCCCGGGCGACCTGCTCCTCACGGGCAGTCCCGCGGGCAACGGCATCGTGCACGGCCGGATGCTCCGCGACGGCGACGTGATGGTCGGGGCCATCGAGGGGCTCGGCCGCCAGACGGTGCGGGCGATCGCCGAGGAGGCGTCGCGATGAGCACCACGCCGGCCGCCGCATCCGGAACCCGGCGCACGCCGACCGAGCGCCCCGAGGAGCTCGACCGCACCGACCCGGCGCGTCACGTCGCCGAGGCCGCCGAGGCGTTCCGCAACTGGGGGCGCTGGGGCGACGACGACCGGCTCGGCACGCTCAACTTCATCGGCGCCGCCGAGCGCGCCCGCGCCGCCGCC
>NZ_WJSP02000675.1 GCF_009720255.1 Agromyces humi
CGGATGCCGCGGGCGCGACGGTGCACTTCATCGCCGTCGGCACCCCGCAGCTGAAGGGCTCCTACTCGGCGGACCTGAGCTACGTGGATGCCGCCGTCGAGGGGATCCTCGAGCACGCGGCATCCGGCGACCTCATCGTCGGCAAGTCGACGGTGCCGGTCGGCACGGCCGAGCGGCTCGCGGGTCTCATCGCCGACAGCGGCACGGGAGCGACGCTCGCCTGGAACCCCGAGTTCCTGCGCGAGGGATTCGCCGTGAAGGACACGATCAGCCCCGATCGCCTCGTGTACGGGGTGCCCGCTGACCCCGATGCGGCTGCGACGGCCGAGCGCATGCTCTCGGAGGTGTACGCGACCGCGCTGGCCGCCGACACGCCCCTGATCGTCACCGACTACGCGACCGCGGAGCTCGTCAAGGTCTCGGCGAACGCGTTCCTCGCCACGAAGATCTCGTTCATCAACGCCATGGCGGAGATCGCCGAGGTCACCGGTGCCGACGTCACCCAGCTCGCCGACGCGATCGGGTTCGACGCCCGTATCGGCCGCAAGTTCCTCGGCGCCGGAGTGGGGTTCGGCGGCGGCTGCCTCCCGAAGGACATCCGCGCGTTCACGGCGCGCGCCGAGGAGATCGGACGCGGTGAATCGGTCGCCTTCCTCAAGGAGGTCGATGCGATCAACCTGCGACGCCGGCACCGGGTCGTGGAGCTCGCCGTCGATGCCCTGGGCGGGGAGCCGCTCGGCAAGAAGGTCGCGGTGCTGGGCCTCGCGTTCAAGCCGTTCTCCGACGACATCCGCGACTCCCCCGCGATCGACGTGGCCGTGCGCCTGCGCGGCCTGGGCGCCGACGTGGTGGCGATCGACCCCGAGGCGATCGAGAACTCCAAGCGGCTGCACCCGCAGCTCGAGTTCAGCGACGACCTGAGCGCGGTCCTCGAAGGCGCAGACCTCGTCGTCCTCGTGACGGAGTGGAACGAGTACCGGCACATGGACCCGGTCTGGGCGGGCGATCTCGT
>NZ_WJSP02000676.1 GCF_009720255.1 Agromyces humi
GCAGACCCTGGTGCCCCGGCGCCTGCGGTCCCAGCCGGGCCGATGGCGGCGCTGGGACTGGGCGAACGATCGCCCGGGCGGGCAGGAGCATGTTCCTCCCGGCGGTGCGCTGATCGTCGAGGGCTGCGGTGCGTTCGCGGCGGGGGTGCCGGCGCGCGCGGCGCTGCGGATCTGGGTCGACGCGCCCGACGCACTCCGTCGACGTCGCGCCCTCGACCGTGACGGCGGCGCCTACGACCCGTACTGGGACATGTGGGACCGCCAATGGCGCCGATACGTGCACCGCACTGCGCCGACCGCTCGTGCCGACGTGCGGCTGCGCCGCACCGGACGGTCGCACGGAGCCCGGCCCCGACCCGGGCGCGGCTCCTGTGCACGCGCGTTCCCGCGGGCTAACGTAGTGGCATGAGTGCAGACGCAGCAGCAGAGTACGTCGCCGAGTTCATCGACGGGCCGCTCGAGGGCGACTTCGAGAATCGGGTTCTCGTCGGCGGCAAGCCCGAGTCCCGCGTCGGCATGCTGGCCGCGGTCGACGGCCTGGAGTCGCTGTTCTGGTACGACGCCGTCGATGAGCGCGAGGTCAACGGGCAGGTGCGCGTGCGGTTCCGCTTCGACGCGGGCGACTCCGATCCGGTCGAGTTCGACGAGGACGACAACGACTGAACCGGTGACCTGCGCCCGCTGAGGCGCCCCCCGACGTCGGGCGATCCGCTCCCGTCGCTCAGTCGCCCTGGCCGGCGAAGAACGCCGCGATGAGCGTCGACGGGTTGGTCAGCCGCCAGATCGGGCCGGGGTCGCGGATGTCTCCCGAGAGTTGCAGCGGCGACGCGATCTCGCCCGTCGCGGTGGCCACGGCGACCCGGCCGACCTCGCGGCCCTCGGGCGCCGTGGAGAACGGATCCACGGTCACGGATGCCGCGCCGAACGACTCGCCCCACGGGGCGTCCGTGCGGTCGACCGCTGCCACGAGTTCGGCCTCGTCGCCCCACGGCGCCCGAACCGCCCCGTAC
>NZ_WJSP02000677.1 GCF_009720255.1 Agromyces humi
CAGCATGAGCGGCTCGCCGGCGGCGAGGTGCGGGGCTTCGGCGGCGCGAACCTGCGCGGCGGAGTACCCGGCGGCCATGGTCAGGCCGTTCGCGGATCGAGCATCGCCGCGCGATCGGGGTGCCGGTCGAACCACTCGCCCACGTACCAGCAGCTCGGCACGATACGGCGATCGGATGTGGCCTCGACGTCGTCGACGGCGAACTCGACGAGCTCGCCGGCCAGGCCGCTGCCGCGATACCGCGGGTTCGTGAAGGTGCGCGTGAAGGCGACGGAGTCGCCGAGCACCCGGTAGTCGAGCACGCTCGCGATATCGCCCCCGAGCCTCAGCACATAGCGACGGGCATCGGGTTCGTGGGTGAGTTCCTTCTGCACCGCTTCAGGCTACGCCCGGGCGGCCGTCACGGCGGCAGCGCGTGGGGGCGTCAGGCGCCTCACCGTCCCCGGAGCCGCTCGAGGTCTCGACGCTCCCGCTTCGTGGGACGCCCGGCGCCGCGATCGCGTCGTGCGGGCGGCCCGGCTCGTTCCAGACCATGGCGACGGGGGAGGGCTTCACGAGGACGTCGAGGTCGCCGACGCGCTGCACGGTGTGCACGCCGGGGCCTACGCCCGGCGACGCAGCGAGCGGAGGCCGCCGCCGAGGCCGAGCAGGTCGACGACCATCGTGTGCCTGGACATGGCTGGGCCTCCTCGTCCGGCCCCGCCGCGCCTGGCGTCGATCGACGCCTGCACGACGCATCGACGACGGCCTGCCCGTGATCTTCGGCGACCCGCGTGTCCTCGAGGTCGAGCACGCGTCGGATGCCCTCGAGACTCACGCCCTCGTGCGCGCTGATCCCGCTAAAGGAGACCGGTCAGGTAAAGCATGGTCGGCGTGGTCTGCCGTTTCGTCGAATGCGAAACGGCCGGACGAAGGCGTCGGTCGCGGAGCTCGCCGCCGGATGTCCTCCCCGCGGGCGCGCCGTGCAGGGCCACGGTCTGCCTTACCCGGTCATGACCTGGCTCGTGT
>NZ_WJSP02000678.1 GCF_009720255.1 Agromyces humi
AGCTTCTCGACGAAGCTCCGCGTCATCCGCGCCCTGACCGGCCCCGTCGGGCTCAGCGTGCAGCAGGCACGCACGATCCTCGTTGCTCGCCGGAAGGGGCGGCGGTGTACTTCACGGATGCCACGTTTGTGCAGTTGGCCGTGGCGCGCATCCGCACGCGCCGACGGCGAACTCGGCGATGAGGGAGCCGAGGAATCTTCAAGGACGTGAAGCGCCCCTGTGCATCAGGCGGGCGAGCCGATCAGGCGGCCGACCAGCCGCCGTCCGACGCGAGCACGACGCCGTTGATGTTCACGCCGTCGTCGCTGAGCAGGAACGTGATCGACGCGGCGAGGGCTTCGGCCTCGGCGGCATCCGGGAGGATCGTCATCGCCAGCTGCACGCGCTCGGCGCCGAGCGGCGACGCGAACTTCGCCTCGATGTTCGTGATGGTCGGGCCCGGGGCCACGGCGTTCACGCGCAGGCCGCTCGGCCCGTACATGAACGCGGTGGACTTCGTGAGGCCCACGACGGCGTGCTTCGACGCGGTGTAGGCAACGCCCGCGGCCGAACCGCGCAGCGCCGCCTCCGAGGCGGTGTTCACGATCGAGCCCGAGCCCTGTGCGAGCATGAGCGGCGCGACCGCGCGCATGAGCTTCATGGTCCCGTCGACGTTGACGGCGAACACGCGCTGCCACACGGCGTCGGTGAGCTCCCCGATGGGCGTCATGTCGTCCATGATCCCGGCGATGTTCGCGAGGCCGTCGATGCGCTCACCGGCCGCGCCGATGATCTCGGCGATCTTCGCGTCGTCGGTGATGTCGGCGACGAGGGTCACGAGGTCGGCCCCCTCGTGCTCGGCGGCGAACTCGTCGAGGCGCTCCTGTGACACGTCGACCGCGACGACCCGGCCGCCCTCGCGGGCGATGCGCGACGCCGTGGCGCGGCCGATGCCCGATCCGGCGCCGGTCACGATCACGGTCTTGCCGGCGAAGCGGCCCTGGTCGAGGCGCTCGACCCACTCGGG
>NZ_WJSP02000679.1 GCF_009720255.1 Agromyces humi
TCCACTCGTCGCGGTAGGCGTCGGCGAGCGCCGCGGCGGCGTCGCGCGCGTGCGGCGCGTCCTCGACCTCGCTCATCCGACCCGGGCCGTCATGCACCCACCACCGGTTCGGTGCGCAGACCGCGCCCGGAGGCCTCGCGGTCCTCCCGCTCCAGCGGGTCCTCGTTCACGTCGAACGGCCAGAACGGCCGCAGTTCGATGCGTCCGAAGCGGGCCATCGGATGCCGCCCGGCGATCTCGATCGCCTCGTCGAGGTCGCGGCAGTCGAGGATGTCGAATCCGGCGATCCACTCCTTCGACTCGGTGAACGGACCGTCGGTGACGAGCAGTTCGCCGCCGCGCACGCGCACCAAGGTCGCATCCTCGACCGGTCGCAGCCGCTCGCCGAGGACGCGGGCTCCGCGGGCCTCGACGTCGGCCACCCATTCCCCGACGTTGTCGGCAGCAGGGTCGAACGGCTCGGCGGCGGGGTCGACGGCCACGAACATCATGTATCGCATGGGTGCTCCTCTGATCGCTGTCTCACACGGTATGCATGCACGACGAACGGGGGAAGCGCATTTCGACACTGCGCGGAAGATGTGCCGACGATGCGCGGACAATCAGTGCGGCAGCACGAGCGAGACGCCGAGGGCGATCATGACGACGGCGATGACCCCGTCGAGCACGCGCCATGCTCGAGGACTGCCGAGCACGCCGCCGAGGAGCCGCGCGCCGTAGGCCAAGCCGAAGAACCAGACGATGCTCGCCAGGCCCGCGCCGAGGGCGAAGGCCCACCGTCCGTCGCCGTGCGTGTTCGCGACCGAGCCCAGCAGGAACACGGTGTCGAGGTAGACGTGCGGGTTCAGCCAGGTCAGGGCGAGGCACGTCAGCACGGCCGCGGCGAGTCCGACACGGCGCCGTTGAACCACATCCACGGCAGGAGCGCCGAGAGCAGGAACACGATGTAGGGCTCCGTGCCGACGGGGCGCTGGAACACCTGCGTGAAGACGAACCAGTAGATGC
>NZ_WJSP02000068.1 GCF_009720255.1 Agromyces humi
CGCGAACTCGCCGAGCACGCCCCGGACGGACCGTGGGGAGAGATCCTCACCAGCCACGCCGCAGGCCTCGCCGCGACCGTCTCCGAGGTCGAGCAGGTCCGCTCCGCGAACGAACACCTGAACCGCGACCGCCCCGTCGAGCGCCGAACAGGCCCCCTCGTCGCCTCGGTGTGCTGCTGCCGGATTCGTTCGTGTTGTTCTCGTTGCCTTCCACCATCTCTGGTGCACTCCTACGACGGTGTGGATGGCCGCGCCATCCGCTCCCGTACTCGTCTCGAGCGATCCCGCGCCGTGCGCCGGACCGCCAATCCTTCACTGCTGCGACCGGCAGGTTGCCTGTGTCGCCACGTCTCGCGGTGCGTCTCACCGCTCACTCGGATGCGGTGCATCCTCAAAGCCTTCATTGGCGTCGTGCCGGGCGCGGCCCGGACGACTCCTTCGATTATCGCACGGCCACGCAGGGTTGGCGTGGAACCGCATGCCAGAATACGAGGATGCCGGACTCCTCCCCCCAGTCCCGACCCGTCGGCGTCGCCGTCTTCCTCCTCATCGCGGGCGCGCTCGGCCTCCTCGCCGCCTGGAGCCTGACGCTCGACAAGCTGGCCCTGCTGGCCGATCCCGACTTCGTTCCGTCGTGCGACGTCGGCGTGCTCGTGGGCTGCGGCGTGAACCTCGGATCCTGGCAGGGCGAGCTGTTCGGGTTCCCCAACCCGCTCATCGGCCTCATGGCCTGGCCGGTCGTCATCGCGATCGGCGCGGCGATCCTCGCCGGAGCGCAGTTCGCACGCTGGTTCTGGATCGCCTTCAACGTCGGCGTGACGGGTGCGCTCCTCTTCGTCGGCTGGCTCATCGCGCAGAGCATCTACGCGCTCGACGTGCTCTGCCCGTGGTGCATGCTCACCTGGGCGGTGACCATCCCGACGTTCTGGGTCGTGACGCTGCACAACCTGCGCACCGGGAACATTCCCGTCTCGGCACGCGTGCAGCGGCTCGCCGCCGAGTGGTTCAAGTGGATCCCGCTGATCACGGTGGTCTGCTACGCGATCGTCATCGTGCTCGCGCAGGCGCAGATGAACGCCATCCCCCGCGTGATGATCGACCTGCAGAACCTCTTCCGCTGACGACGTGGAACCGCGCCGACCGGGCGGACCGGCCGGCGCGGCATCCGATCAGGCGAACCAGAGGGCGAGCTCGCGCTCGGCGGACTCGGGCGAGTCGGAGCCGTGCACGAGGTTCTGCTGCACCTTCAGGCCCCAGTCGCGGCCGAAGTCGCCGCGGATCGTGCCGGGCGCCGCGGTCGTGGGATCGGTCGTGCCCGCGAGCACCCGGAAGCCCTCGATGACGCGGTTGCCCGCCACCCGCATGGCCACGACCGGACCGGACTGCATGAACTCGACGAGCGGCTCGTAGAACGGCTTGCCCTCGTGCTCCGCGTAGTGCTTGGCCAGGATCTCCCGGTCGGGCTGCACCATGCGGACGTCGACGAGCGAGTAGCCCTTGGCCTCGATGCGGCGGAGGATCTCGCCGGTGAGGTTGCGGGCGACGCCGTCGGGCTTCACGATCACGAGGGTCTCTTCGATGCCGGTGGTCATTCCTGTTCCTGTTCCGGAGCGGCCTGCGCCGTCCTGTCTCGATCGATTCGTGCGCCGGCGACCATGCAGTACCACCACAGGCCGCCGAAGAGGATGCCGACGAAGAACATCGCCGGGTTGAGGAAGCCCGCCGCGAGGATGAGCCCCTGCAGCACCCAGCCGAGCGTGAAGCCCCACGGGTACCTGAGCAGGCCGATGGTCGCGACCAGGCCGACGATGAGCACCCCGCCCGCGACGAGCGCGACCCAGGGCGGCAGCCCCAACGAGCCGTTCTCGGTCGGTGCGAGCCCCCAGATCACGAGGGCGGCGAGGAACACGATGATGACCTCGAAGCCGAGCACGATGGCCGCGAGGCTCTGGCGGATGGAACGCGGCCTCCGGTTCGTCGGCTCGGGAGCGGCGGCGTCCCCAGGAGTGTTGCTCATGCGCGACCCCAGTCGCGGTCTGCGGCGATCGCCATGGCCTCGCCGACCAGCGCGATCGAGCCGGTGACGACCACGGCGCGCTTCGGCGACTCGGCCGCCCAGGCGCGCGCCTCGTCGAGGGCGTCGTCGAGTCGCTCGACGGCCTGCACCCGGTCGGCACCGACGCGCGCGGTGAGGATCGCCGTCACGTCCCGCACGTCGCGGGCCCGCTCGGACTCTGGCCGCGTGACGAGGAAGGATCCGCCTGACCGGGCCAGGACGGCGGCGATGCCGTCGACGTCCTTGTCGGCCAGCACGCCGAAGACGAAGACGAGCTCGTCGAAGTCGAAGTACTCGTCGAGCGCCGCGACGAGCGACTCGGCCCCGTGCGGGTTGTGCGCGGCATCCACGATCACGGTCGGATCGGCGGCGATCGCCTGCAGCCGACCGGGCGAGGCCGCGACTGAGAGGCCGTCGTGGACGACCTCGTCGGCGAGACGCACGGCGCCGCCGCCGATGAAGGCCTCGACCGCGGCGATGGCGACGGCCGCGTTCTCGGCCTGGTGGCGGCCGAAGAGCGGCAGCGCGATGTCGCGGTACTCCCCGGCGAGCCCGCGGACCGAGATCAGCTGCCCGCCCACGGCGACCCGCGACTCGAGGACGTCGAACGCGTCGCCCTCCACGGCGAGGGTGGATTCCGTCAGCTCCGCGGCATCCTGGAGCACGCGCAGGGCGGCGTCGGGCTGCTTCGCGGAGACCACGGATGCCGCGGGCTTGATGATGCCCGACTTCGTGCGGGCGATCTCGGTGACGGTGCTGCCGAGGCGGGCCTGGTGGTCGAGGTCGATGGGCGTGAACACCGCCACCTGGCCGTCGGCGACGTTGGTGGAGTCCCACTCGCCGCCCATGCCGACCTCGAGCACGACGACGTCCACGGGCGCATCGGCGAAGCACGCGAACGCGAGCACCGTGAGCGTCTCGAAGAATGTGAGCGGCTCCTCGCCGCTTCCCTCGAGCTCGGCGTCGACGATGGCGAGGAACGGGAGGATCTCCTCCCAGTTGCGGGCGACCGCCTCGTCGGAGATCGGCTCGCCGTCGATGCGGATCCGCTCCGTGAAGCGCTCCAGGTGCGGGCTCGTGAGCAGGCCGGTGCGCAGCCCCGACGCCCGGAGCATCGCCTCGATCATGCGACTCGTCGAGGTCTTCCCGTTCGTGCCGGTGATGTGGATGACCGGCGCCGCCCGATGCGGGTCGCCGAGCAGCTCGACGGCGCGGCGGGTCGGGGCGAGGCGCGGCCGGGGGCTGCCCTCGCCGATCCGGTCGAGCAGCGCCGCGTAGACGGCGTCGGCTGCGTCGCGGGACTCGGGGTCGTCGCGGTCGTCGAATGCGTCGTTCGCGTCGGATGCGTCGTTCACAGTTTCTCCAGGTCCACGAGGAGCGACGAGCCGTCGCCGACGGGGCGCGCCGCCTCGGCGCCCGAGACGTCGACACCGGTCTCGATGTCGAGCTCGCCGGCCAGGGTCTCGCGCGCGATGAGCGCGTGATGGGCGGATGCCGCGGCCGCACCCTGCGCGTCGAGCGTGAGGCCGAGGCGGATACGGTCGCCGACCTCGAGCCCGGCGGCCTTGCGGGCCTCCTGCACCGCGCGCACGACGTCGCGCGCGAGGCCCTCGGCCTCGAGCTCTGCGGTCGTGGCCGTGTCGAGGATGACGAAGCCGCCGTCGGCGAGGAGCGCGAGCGCGCTCGAGCCGTCGCCGGAGCCGCCGGCCTCGAGCACGAGGTCGTACTCCCCCGGCTCCAGCGCGATGCCGCCCGCGACGACCGTCTGGTCGCCGTCGAGCGTCCAGTCGCCCGAGCGAGCGGCCTGGATCGCCTGCTGCACGGTCCTGCCGAGGCGCGGGCCTGCGGCCCGGGCGTTCACGCTGAGCCGCTTGGTGACGCCGTAGCGCTCGGCGCTCGAGCCGTCGAGGGTGACGAGCTCGACGGACTTCACGTTGAGCTCGTCGCGCAGGATGCCCTCGAAGGGGGCCAGCGCCGAGGCATCCGCTGCCACGACCGTGAGCCTCGCGAGCGGAAGCCGCACCCGGCGGCCGGCCTGCTTGCGCAGCGCGAGCGTCGCACCGCTGATCTCACGCACCGCGTCCATCGCGGCGACCAGGGCGTCGTCGGCGGGGAACTCCTCGGCGTCGGGCCACTCGGTGAGGTGCACACTGCGCCCACCCGTGAGCCCGCGCCACACCTTGTCTGTGATCAGCGGCAGCAGCGGCGCCGCCAGCCGCGCGTAGGTCTCGAGCACGGTGAAGAGCGTGTCGAACGCCTCGGCACCCGAGCCGTCCTCGGCGACGCCCGTCCAGAACCGGTCGCGCGACCGCCGGACGTACCAGTTCGTGAGCACGTCGGCGAAGTCGCGGAGCTTCTGGGAAGCGAGCGTCGAGTCGAACGCCTCGAGGTCGTCGGTCACGGCGGTCACGAGGTCGCGGAGCTTGGCGAGCAGGTAGCGGTCGAGCACGTCCGTCGAGTCGGTGCGCCGGGTCGCCTCGTACCCGCCCTCGCGCGCCGTGTTGGCGTAGAGGGAGAAGAAGTACCAGGTGCTCCAGAACGGCAGCATGACCTGGCGCACGCCCTCACGGATGCCCTCCTCGGTCACGATGAGGTTGCCGCCGCGCAGCACGGAGCTCGACATCAGGAACCAGCGCATCGCGTCGGCGCCGTCGCGGTCGAAGACCTCGGAGACGTCGGGATAGTTGCGCAGCGACTTCGACATCTTCTGCCCGTCGCTGCCGAGCACGATCCCGTGGCTCACCACGTTCTTGTACGCGGGCCGGTCGAAGAGCGCCGTGGACAGCACGTGCATGACGTAGAACCATCCGCGCGTCTGCCCGATGTACTCGACGATGAAGTCGGAGGGATGGTGCGTGTCGAACCACACCTGGTTCTCGAACGGGTAGTGCACCTGCGCGAACGGCATGGAGCCCGAGTCGAACCAGACGTCGAGCACGTCGGGGATGCGACGCATGGTCGACCGCCCGGTGGGGTCGTCGGGGTTCGGCCGGGTCAGCTCGTCGATGTACGGACGGTGCAGGTCGGGCTCGCCCGCCGTGTTCACCGGCAGCCGGCCGAAGTCGCGTTGCAGCTCCTCGAGCGAGCCGTAGACGTCGACGCGCGGGTACGCGGGGTCGTCGCTCTTCCACACCGGGATCGGCGAGCCGAAGTACCGGTTGCGGCTGACCGACCAGTCGCGGGCGCCCGCCACCCACTTGCCGAACTGGCCGTCCTTGACGTTCTCGGGCACCCACGTGATGTCCTGGTTCAGCTCGCCCATGCGGTCGCGGAACTCGGGCACCCGGATGAACCAGCTCGAGACCGCCTTGTAGATGAGCGGGTTGCGGCACCGCCAACAGTGCGGGTACGAGTGCTCGTAGCTGGCCTGGCGGAGCAGGCGCCCCTCGGCCTTGAGCAGCTGCGTGAGCGGCTTGTTCGCGTCGCTCCAGAGGAGGCCCGCGACATCCGTCACCGCAGGCAGGAACCGGCCGGCGTCGTCGAGGGAGATGATGACCGGGATGCCGGCGGCGTCGCCGATCTTCTGGTCCTCCTCGCCGTAGGCCGGCGCCTGGTGCACGATGCCCGTGCCGTCCTCGGTCGTCACGTAGTCGGCCACCAGCACCTGCCACGCGTTCTGGAGGCCGTACTGCTCGACGTCGGCGTAGTAGTCGAACAGCCGGTCGTAGGTGACGCCCTCGAGCTCGGCGCCGCGCACGGTGCGCGAGACGGCGGCTCGGGCGTCGTCGGCCGAGTCGTAGCCGAGCTCCTTCGCGTAGCCGCCGACGAGGTCGCGGGCCAGGAGGTACTCGCCGCCCAGCACCTCGGTGTCGGAGGCGCCGGCCCGCTCGCGGAGCACCGTGGCGTCGGGCGTGCCGTTCGGCCCGGCGGGCACCACCGCGTACTCGATGTCGGGTCCGACCGCGAGCGCGAAGTTCGTCGGGAGCGTCCACGGCGTCGTCGTCCAGGCGAGCGCACGCACGGCCGTGAGGCCGAGCGACTCCGCCTTCGCGCCCGTGAGCGGGAACGTGACCGTGACCGTCTGGTCCTGCCGCATCTTGTAGACGTCGTCGTCCATGCGCAGCTCGTGGTTCGAGAGCGGCGTCTGGTCGCGCCAGCAGTACGGCAGCACGCGGTAGCCCTCGTAGGCGAGTCCCTTGTCGTGCAGGGTCTTGAACGCCCACACGACCGACTCCATGAAGGTCACGTCGAGCGTCTTGTAGTCGTGCTCGAAGTCGACCCACCGCGCCTGCCGGGTGACGTACTCCTGCCACTCCTTGGTGTAGCGCAGCACCGCCTCGCGCGCGGCCTCGTTGAAAGCCGCGATGCCCATCGCCTCGATCTCGCTCTTGTCGGTGATGCCGAGCTGGCGCTCCGCCTCGAGCTCCGCGGGCAGGCCGTGCGTGTCCCAGCCGAAGCGGCGGTGCACCTGGTGGCCGCGCATGGTCTGGAACCGCGGGAACAGGTCCTTCGCGTACCCGGTCAGCAGGTGCCCGTAGTGCGGGAGGCCGTTGGCGAACGGCGGGCCGTCGTAGAACACCCACTCGGGCGAGCCCTCGCGCTGGTCGATCGACGCCTGGAAGGTGCCGTCCTGCTTCCAGAAGGCGAGGACCTCCCGCTCGACGGCGGGGAAGTCGGGTGAGGGGGCGACACCGTGGTCGTCTGGGGTACGGGGGTACACGCTCGCTCCTTGCGGGGACGGATGCTCTCGCGAGGACGCCGGCTGCTCGATCGAGCACCGCCGCGGTACCACCTCGCTTGCCCCGGCATCCGCGGATGTCGAGGCCCCTCATTCGGCTGTGACGGGCCACCCGTTCGGTTCTAGTGACGAGCGGATGCCTCGCGGCATCCGTTCGCGTTCTTCCGAAGACTCCCCGGTGATGGCCGGATCGACGTCCTTCGCTCCAGACTACCGCGTCCGCGCACTGCGCAGCACGCCCGAAGCGGCGGGAGACCCCCGGTACGCCTCGCTGATGAGCGCGAGCAGCGCGCTCTCGGGGAGGTCGTGCAGCTTGGCCTCGTCGACGAGGTCGTGGATGGCGCCCGCGAGTGCGGCGTGCCCGCCGATGCGGACGGCCACGACGGCACCCCGACCGCGGTGCAACTCGATGAGGCCCTCGTCGCGCAGCACGCCATAGGCACGGAGCACGGTGTGCATGTTCACGCCGAGCGACTCGGCGAGGTCGCGCGCGGCCGGGAGGCGCTCGCCGCCGATGACGCGGCCGTCGATGATCGCCGACCGGACGGCCGAGGCGAGCTGGTCGAACAGGGGCGTGGCGCGGGTCGGGTCGAGGCGGATCAGCACCACTTGATCGTATTGTTCTATTCGAACCTGAACAAGTCGATTGTCGTCGACGTCGCCCGCTGCAAGGATGTCTGCGTGACCACTGCACCTCCCGCCCCCGCGACCCCCGCGCCCACGAATCCCGCCCGCCGCGTCGCGTGGGCCTCGATGGTCGGCACCTCGCTCGAGTCCTTCGACTTCTACGTCTTCGCCTACTTCTCGGCCTTCTTCATCGGGCCGCTCTTCTTCGACCCGCTGGGCGAGTTCGGCGCACAGCTCGCCGCGTTCTCGACGGTCGCCGTCGCGTTCGTCGTGCGGCCGATCGGCGCCATCCTCTTCGGCCACATGGGCGACCGGCTCGGACGTCGCGCGACGCTGCTCTGGACGGTCGGCATCATGGGTGTCGCGACCGGCCTGATCGGCGTGCTGCCGACCTACGCGCAGGCCGGCTGGATCGGCGCGGTGCTCCTCGTGCTGCTCCGCGTCGTGCAGGGCCTCTCCCTGGGCGGCGAGTGGGGCGGCTCCATCCTCCTCGCGACCGAGCACTCCGGCCCCGTGAAGCGTGCCTTCTACGCCGCGATCCCCCAGCTCGGCTCCCCCGTCGGGTCGATCCTGTCCGCGGCGCTGTTCATCATCATGACGATCGCACTGCCCGCCGAGGAACTCGCGGCGTGGGGCTGGCGCATCCCGTTCCTCATCGCATTCCCGCTGCTGCTCGTCTCGCTCTACCTCCGCTGGACGATCGACGAGACCCCGGTCTTCCGCGAGGTCGTCGCCGAGGGCCGCCGTGACCGTCTCCCCTTCATCACGATGTTCCGCCGGCGCCCCGTGGCGATCGTCATCGCGATCGGCGCGGCCCTGCTCGGCATCGGCTCCTACTCGCTGATGAACACGTACACGATCAACTACGGCGCCGCCGAGCTCGGGTTCAGCTTCCAGGACCTGCTGATCGCCACCACGATCGGCGGGCTGCTGCAGCTCGTCACCATCCCGCTGTTCGGCTCCTGGGCGACGCGCATCGGCTCGGCCAAGGTCGTCGCGTGGGGCGCGCTGGGCACGCTGCTCATCACCTTCCCGATGTACTTCCTGCTGCAGTTCGCGACGTTCCCGATCCTCGTGGGCACCATGATCATCGGCGGCATCCTGCCGACCATGTCGTGGGCGGCGCTCGGCGGCCTCATGAACGACCTCTTCCCCGATCACTTCCGCTACTCGGCGCTCTCGCTCTCGTACGCCATCGCGGCGACGGTCGGCGGCTTCGTGCCGCTCGTCACGCTCGCGCTCGGCGAGTCGACGGGCTACGCCTGGTGGCACCCCGGCGTGGTGCTGGCCCTGTTGTCGGCCGTGACGCTCGTGTCGGCGTGGGCGGCATCGCGGATGCCCCCGGTGCCCGAGGTCGGCGACCCCGACGTCGTGGCGGCACCCGAGCGGGCATCGGCCGCCTGAGTCCGTCCTCCATCGCCGCCCGACAAGCGGCACACCCCTCGGCCCGCCGGTTCCCGGCGGGCCGAGTCGTCTCCGGTAGGCTGGATCGTCGCACATTCAGGCACCTCTTCATCGACACGGTGCCGCCGATATCGAACCGGAGCATCATGACCGATCACTCGCGCATTCCCGACAAGCCCGCGCTCGAAGGACTCGAGACGGTCTGGGGGGACGCATGGGAGCGTGACGGCGTCTACCGGTTCGATCGCGAGCGGGCCACCCGCGAGTCCGTCTACTCGATCGACACCCCGCCGCCGACCGCGTCGGGATCCCTCCACATCGGGCACGTGTTCTCGTTCACGCACACCGACCTGATCGCGCGCTACCAGCGCATGCGCGGTCGGAGCGTCTTCTATCCCATGGGCTGGGACGACAACGGCCTGCCCACCGAACGGCGGGTGCAGAACTACTACGGCGTGCGCTGCGACCCGTCGCTGCCCTACGACCCCGACTTCGTGCCGCCGTTCGAGGGTGGCGACAACAAGAGCACGAAGGCCGCCGACCAGCAGCCGATCAGCCGCCGCAACTTCATCGAGCTGTGCGAGCGGCTCACGGTGGAAGACGAGCAGCAGTTCGAGGCGCTCTTCCGCACGCTCGGGCTCTCGGTCGACTGGACGCAGTCCTACCGCACGATCGCCGACGAGGCGCTCTTCACCTCGCAGCTCGCCTTCGTCCGCAATGTCGAGCGCGGAGAGGCCTACCAGGCGCTGGCGCCCACCCTGTGGGACGTCACGTTCCGCACCGCCGTCGCCCAGGCCGAGCTCGAGGACCGTGAGCAGGCCGGGCACTACCATCGGGTGGCCTTCCACCGGCCCGACGGCGGCACGGTCGAGATCGAGACGAGTCGCCCCGAGCTCATCCCGGCGTGCGTGGCCCTCGTCGCGCATCCCGACGACGAGCGCTACCAGCCGCTCTTCGGCACGACGGTGACCACGCCCGTCTTCGGTGTCGAGGTGCCCGTGGTCGCCCACCACCTCGCCCAGAAGGACAAGGGCACCGGCATCGCCATGATCTGCACCTTCGGCGACGTCACCGACGTCGTCTGGTGGCGCGAGCTCGACCTTCCGAACCGCGCGATCATGGGCTTCGACGGCCGCATCATCTCCGAGGCACCCGAGGCCATCACGAGCGAGGCGGGCCGTGCCGCGTTCGCGGAGCTCGCCGGCAAGACCGCGTTCTCGGCCAAGCAGGCCGTCGTCGAGCAGCTGCGCGCGTCGGGCGACCTGTTGGGAGAGCCCAAGGCGATCACGCATCCGGTGAAGTTCTTCGAGAAGGGCGACCGGCCGCTCGAGATCGTCTCGACGCGGCAGTGGTACATCGTGAACGGCGCGCGCGACGCGGGGCTGAAGGAGCGTCTCGTCGCCCACGGCCGCGAGATCGACTGGCACCCCGACTTCATGCGGGTCCGCTACGAGAACTGGGTGGGCGGGCTCTCGGGCGACTGGCTGATCTCGCGCCAGCGCTTCTTCGGCGTGCCGATCCCCGTCTGGTATCCGCTCGACGCCGACGGCAACCCCGTGTTCGACGAGCCCATCGTGGCCACGCGCGACCTCCTCCCCGTCGACCCGTCGTCGTCGCCCGCCCCTGGCTACGAGGAGTCGCAGCGCGGCGAACCGGGCGGATTCATCGGCGAGCACGACGTGATGGACACGTGGGCCACGTCTTCGCTCACGCCGCAGCTGGCGGCCGGCTGGGAGCGCGACGCCGAGCTGTTCGACCTCGTCTTCCCGTACTCGCTCCGGCCCCAGGCGCAGGACATCATCCGCACCTGGCTGTTCTCCACGGTGCTGCGCGCCGAGCTGGAGCACGGCGTGAAGCCGTGGCAGAACGCCGCGATCTCCGGCTTCATCGTCGACCCCGACCGCAAGAAGATGTCGAAGTCGAAGGGCAACGTGGTGACGCCCGCCGGGCTGCTCGAGCAGCACGGCTCCGACGCCGTGCGCTACTGGGCCGCGTCCAGTCGGCTCGGCACGGATGCCGCGTTCGACCCGCAGAACCCGACGCAGGTCAAGATCGGCCGCCGCCTGGCGATCAAGGTGCTCAACGCGGCGAAGTTCATCCTCGGCTTCGACGGACGGGCGGATGCCCCCGTGACCGTGCCGGTCGACCGGAGCATGCTCGCCGAGCTCGCCGAGGTCGTCGCCAGCGCCACCAGGTCGTACGACGCATACGAGCACGCCCGCGCGCTGGAGTCCGCCGAGACGTTCTTCTGGACGTTCTGCGACGACTATCTCGAGCTCGTCAAGGAACGCGCGTACGGAGCGCCGAGCCCCGAGCAGGCGTCGGCGGTGGCGGCGCTGAAGACGGCCCTGAGCGTGCTGCTGCGCCTGTTCGCGCCGGTCATCCCGTTCGCCACCGAGGAGGCCTGGCGCTGGTCGAACGAGGGGTCCGTGCATGTGGCGCCGTGGCCCGCCGTCGACGAGCTCGCGGCCCGCGGCGAGGCCGGCGTCGAGCTGCTCGCACTCGCGAGCCTCGCGCTCACCGGCATCCGCCGGGCGAAGACCGACGCCAAGGCGTCGCAGAAGACCCCGGTCGAGAGCGCCGTGATCGCGGCGTCCGCACCGGCGATCGCGCTGCTCGAGTCGGCGGCCGCCGACCTGCGCGCGGTGGGCCGCATCGCCTCCCTCTCGTTCGTCGAGGCGGAGCAGTTCGAGGTGCGCGACATCGTGTTCGAGGCATCCGAGGCGTAGGGGGTACGCGATGGCACACGAGATCCGCCTGGCAGGCGACGACGACTTCTTCGGATGGCTGCCGTTGTTCGAGGCGTACTGCGAGTTCTACGACACCGAGCTCGACGATGCGAAGGCGCTCATCGTGTGGAACTGGATCCGCGACGAGCACGATCCGCTCCAGGCGGCGCTCGCCGTCGACGAGGAGGACACGCCCGTCGGGCTCGCGCACTTCCGCGTCGTGCCCGACACGCTGCGGGCGACCCGCGGCATCCACCTCGACGACCTCTACGTCACCGAAGCCCTGCGCGGTTCGGGTGTCGGCCGGGCGCTCATCGAGTTCGTGCACGCGCGCTCGCTCGAGGCGGGAACGGGTGGCGTCAGCTGGGTCACCGCAGAGGACAACACCAGTGCGCAGCGGCTCTACGACGAGCTGGCGCGTCGCACGACCTGGGTCACCTACGAGATGGACGCCTGATGCGACTCGGCACGCGGTGGTCGTTCGGCGCCGAGCCGCCGGCGTCGGTGCCGAACGACCTGCGCCCGCGCATCGCCGCCGCCGAGGCCGCGCACCCGGGCGATGGCGACGGACGCCACTGGACGCTCACCTGGCTCGAGGGCCGTCCGATCGTCGAACTCGACGACGGCACGGTCGTGAGCGACACGATCATCGACGTGCAGGACGCCGACGAGGACTGGTAGGGGCGCAGCCGTCGGACCGGGCACGGTCAGGCGCGGGCGAGCACCTCGGCGTGCGGCATGAGCAGCCAGCCGTCGGCGTCCGCCGCCCACTCCCGCCAGGCCGTGGCGATCCGAGCGAGCTCGCCGGGGTTGGAGTGACCCGACTCGATGGCGTGCGCCGCGAACTGGGACTGCGTGGCGCGCTCGGCCCACGAGGTGCCCCACCACTCGCGCTCGAGCTCGGTCGAGAACACCCAGTTCGTCGCCGTCGCCTCGATCTCGGCGAAGCCGGCCTCGCGGACCCAGCGCTTCAGGTACCGGCCGGCATCGGGCTCGCCGCCGTTGCCGACGGCGACCTGGTGGTAGAGCTCGAGCCAGCGGTCGAGCCCGGCTGAGGCGGGGCTCCAGATGACGCCGCCGTAGTCGACATCGCGAACGGCGAGCAGCCCCCCGGGCTTCAGCACGCGGCGGAACTCGTGCAGCGCGTCGACCGGACGCGCGAGGTGCTGCAGCACCTGATGCGCGTGCACGACGTCGAACGACGCGTCGGCGAACTCGAGCGCATAGGCGTCGCCCACGCGGAACTCCACGTTGTCGACGCGCTCGCTCTCGGCGAGCCCGTTCGCACGCTCGACGACGTCGGCTGCGGCATCCACGCCGACGACCCGACCCGGGCGCACGCGACGGGCGAGGTCGATCGTGATCGTCCCGGGTCCGCTGCCGACGTCGAGGATCCGGGCGCCGGCCTCGAGATGCGGCGCGAGGTAGGCCGCCGAGTTCTCCACCGTGCGCCACGAGTGCACACGGAGGACGCTCTCATGGTGGCCGTGCGTGTAGGCCTCGGCCGGTGCGGACTCGATGGACTCTGCGTCGCCATGCATGTTCCGAGCCTACGACCGCCGAGGCCGCCTCCACGCCACGCGATGCGCCACGCGATGCGCCACCGATGCGGCACGCGACCGGGCGCGCCGACGTCATAGGGTGGTCGGATGGGCGACGCGTCGAATCCGTTCCTCGAACCCAGCACCCTCCCGTACGGGCTGCCGCTGTTCGCGTTGGTCAGGCCCGAGCACTACCGCGAGGCGATCGTGCAGGGCATGCACGAGCAGCGTGCGGAGGTCGAGGCGATCGCGGACGACCTCGCTCCACCGTCGTTCGACAACACCCTCGTCGCTCTCGAGCGCTCCGGCGAGCTCCTGCGCCGCGTGCTCCCCGTCTTCGAGAATGCGAGCTCGGCCGACACCGACGAGGCGATCGACGCGCTGGATGCCGAGCTGGCCCCGCTCCTCGCCGCCCATCGCGACGCGATCCGGCTGGACCCGCGGCTCTTCGCCCGGATCGGCCTCCTGCACGGGATGCGCGACGAGCTCGGGCTCGATCCCGACCAGGCGTACCTGCTCGAACGGGTCCACCGGGAGGCCGTGCTCGCGGGTGCCGCGCTCGACCCCGAGGCCCGCGACCGTCTGGCAGCGCTGAACGCCGAACTCTCGACGCTGACGACGGCCTTCCAGCAGCACCTCCTCGCGGACACGAACGACCTCGCGCTGCACCTCGTCGACGAGGCGGAGCTCGAGGGCCTCGACCCGGGCGCCCGTTCCGCGGCCCGCGAGGCAGCGCGCGCACGCGGGCTCGAGGGCTGGCTGCTCACCCTGGTGCTCCCCACCGGGCAG
>NZ_WJSP02000680.1 GCF_009720255.1 Agromyces humi
CCGGGTCGAGCGGCGCCCGGAGCGCGAGCCCGCGCGCGGCCGTCATGACCTCGATCGCGAGCACCCGGGTGAGCCCGTCGATCGCGCGTCGCAGCTTGCGGGCGGCGGCCCAACCCATCGACACGTGGTCCTCCTGCATCGCCGACGACGGGATCGAGTCGACCGAGGCCGGCACGGCGAGCCGCTTCAGCTCCGACACGATGCCGGCCGCGGTGTACTGCGCGATCATGAGGCCCGAGTCCACGCCGACCTCGTGCGCGAGGAATGGCGGCAGGCCCTGGTTGCGGGCGCGGTCGAGGAAGCGGTCGGTGCGCCGCTCGCTCATCGACGCGACATCCGCCACCGCGATCGCGAGGAAGTCGAGCACGTACCCGACCGGGGCGCCGTGGAAGTTGCCGTTCGACTCGACGCGGCCGTCGAGGGTCAGCACGGGGTTGTCGACGGCGCTCGCGAGCTCGGCCTCGGCGACGGATGCCGCGTGCGCGAGCGTGTCGCGGGCCGCGCCGTGCACCTGGGGTGCGCAGCGCAGCGAGTAGGCGTCCTGCACGCGGGTGCACTCGGGTCCCTTGTGGCTCGCGACGATCGGCGAGCCGGCGAGCAGGCGGCGCAGGTTCGAGGCGGACACCGCCTGCCCGCGCTGCGGCCGCAGGGCGTGCAGGTCGGCCGCGAAGACGGCATCGGTGCCCATGAGTCCCTCGACGCTCATCGCGGCGGCCACGTCGGCGGTGGTGAGCAGCATCCGCAGGTCGTCGATCGCGAGGGCGAGCATGCCCAGCATGCCGTCCGTGCCGTTGATGAGGGCGAGGCCCTCCTTCTCGGCGAGGCGGAGGGGCGTGATGCCGGCCGCGGACAGCGCGCTCGCGGCATCCGTCGCCTCGCCCTGCGCGTCGCGCACCTCGCCCTCGCCCATGGCGACGAGCGCGCAGTGCGACAGCGGAGCGAGGTCGCCCGAGCAGCCGAGCGAGCCGTACTCGCGC
>NZ_WJSP02000681.1 GCF_009720255.1 Agromyces humi
CGGCCGCCGCCCGGGTGGACGCGACGAGCACGATCGCCGCGCCCGGGTGGTGCGCCGGATCTACGAGGTCGGCCGCGGCATCCGCTCGCCAGACGCCGCGCTTGCCGCCACGCTTCTCGACCAGGTGGATACCGCCGAGCTGCGCGGCCGGGTCGACGGCCTTCACCATGTCGTGCAGGGTGAGTCCGGCGATGGCGACGGCGGTGAGCGCCTCCATCTCGATGCCGGTGCGGGCCGTGGTCGAGACGGTGGCACGGATCGTGACCGCGGACTCCTCGAAGCCGAAGTCGATCGACACGGCGTCGAGCGGCACGATGTGCGCGAGCGGGATGAGCTCGCTCGTGCGCTTCGCCCCCGAGATGCCCGCGATGCGCGCGGTGGGCAGCACGTCGGCCTTCTTCAGCCCGTCGCTGCGCACGAGCGCCACGACCTCGGCGGTGGTGTCGAGGCGGCCCTCGGCGATCGCGATCCGGCGCGTGACCGGCTTGCCGCCGACGTCGACCATGCGAGCACGGCCGTCGTCGTCGAGATGGGTGAGCGAGGTCATAGGAACACGGTATCGACCACGGCCCCGGCGTCGAGCGACGTGACGTCCTCGGGAACCACGATGAGCAGCTCGGATGCCGCGAGCGCCGCCACGAGGTGCGATCCCGGTCCGCCCACGACCTCCGCGCTTCCGCCGTCGGCGCGGCGGCCGCGCAGGAACTGCCGCTTGCCCGGCACGGAGGTGAGCGGCGCCGCGAGCGGGAGGCGCTCGGTGCGCGCCGGCGGCAGACCCGCGATGGCGCGGAGCGTGGGCGCCACGAACAGCTCGAACGAGAGCTGGGCGCTCACCGGGTTGCCGGGGAATCCGATGACGGGCATGCCCCGGTGGGCGCCCGTCGCCTGCGGACCGCCCGGCTGCATCGCCACGCTGCCCACCCAGCCGCCGAGCGGCTCGAGGGTCTCGCGCACCACCTCGTAGGCGCCCATCG
>NZ_WJSP02000682.1 GCF_009720255.1 Agromyces humi
CGTGCGGGAAGACCTCGCGCGCGCCGAGCAGCCGCTCGCTCGCGGTCTCGGCGGTGCTGCCGCGTTCGAGCTCGGGCGTCAGCCGCCCCCGCGTGCGGGCGGCGTCGAACGGGAGCGTGACGAGCGCGACATCCGTGTGCCCGAGGCTCTTGAGGTATTCGGCCCCGCGCCGGGTCGCCTCGCGGTTGTCGATGGAGATCTTCGGCACGTCGTCGCCGGCATCGCCCTCGATCGCGACGGCCGGGATGCCGCGGCGGCGCAGCGCCTCGACGGAGTGGCCGAGTCGCGGGCTGCACCCGACGAGCACGACCGCGTCGACGGGTGCGCTCTCGATGCCGACCGCGTGGCCGCCCGCCTCACCGGTGTCGGTGAGCAGCAGCAGGCCCGCCCCAAGCGGCGCGATGCCCTCGGTGATGCCGTCGAGCATCTGGATCTTCACCGGGTCGAGGAAGGCCGCGCGCACGCGCTCCTCGAGCACGACGCCGACGATGCCCGATCGACCCTGGCGCAGGGAGCGGGCGCGCGGGTCGGGTCCGGCGTAGCCGAGGGCGGATGCCGCGGCGAGCACGCGCTCCTTCGTGGCATCCGACACCGGGCCCGAGCCGCTGAAGGCGAGCGACGCGGTCGACGGCGACACTCCCGCCTTGGCCGCGACGTCGGCGAGCGTCGGGCGGGGTGGGGCAGCCTGGTGCATGGGCTGATTCTAGGCCGAATCGATTCGAGCGCGCCCGGAGCCGCAAGCACGGGTTCCAGAGCCCCTCGCTGTACGTCACTGCGGATATACGATCGGGCGCGCCGAGCTGTGCTGGTTCGCGCCGGGGTGTCGGATCGTATATCCGCAGTCGGTGACAATCGGTGACAGACGGTGACGGTGACGGTGACGGTGACGGTGACGGTGCACACGACGAGCCGCGCGAGGCGGCGACCGCGCGGGCGGATGCCGCGGCGTCAGCTCGCGGCGACCGCG
>NZ_WJSP02000683.1 GCF_009720255.1 Agromyces humi
GGCGGCGACTGCGGTGCATCGCTGGCTGCCGTGGCGCACGCCTCCCGCCGCACCGGCGGCGACCTCGCCGTGCTGTGGCTCGACGCGCATCCCGACCTGAACACCCCCGAGTCCTCCCCGTCGGGCGGATTCGGCGGCATGACCCTGCGCGCGATCGCCGGCGAGGGCGCCGACGGGCTCGCCCTCGACGCCGACACGCGCATCCCGCCCGCCCGGCTCGTGCTCGGCGGCGTCCGCGCGATCGACGATGAGGAGGCGCGCTTCATCGAGGAGCACGCGGTGAGCGTCCTCACCGTCGAGGACCTCCTCGACCCCACCGCGGTCATCGCCGCGCTCGAGCAGACGGGCGCGGGCCAGGTGTTCGTGCACGTCGACCTCGACGTGCTCGACCCGTCGGCGCTGGCCGGCCTGTCGTATCCGATGCCCTTCGGCGTCGACACGACGGCCCTCGTCGCGCTCCTTCGCGCCATCGCAGCGCGGTTCCCGCTCGCCGGAGCGGCGATCGCCGGCTTCGCGCCGCGCTCGGTCGAGGCCGCCGAGGACGACCTGCCCACGATCCTGCGCATCGTGGCGGCGCTCACGTCGGCCGGCGGCACGCGGGCGGCGGATGACGGGGCATCCGGCATCGCATCCGGCACCGCATCCGTACCGACGGAATCACCGGATCCCCAGGCATCGGCGAGCGACGCGCCGTCGACCGACGCGTGACGTCCGTCGGCGTGCCTGCCTAGGCTGGCCATGGCTGCCCGGCCTCGACCGGGCCCGGAGGGAGACGTATGGAGCGCGAGGTGGACGTCGTCGTCATCGGCGCCGGACCGGTTGGCGAGAACGTGGCCGACCGCGCCCGGGCGGGCGGGCTCGAGGTGGTGCTGGTCGAGCATGAGCTGGTCGGCGGCGAGTGCTCCTACTGGGCCTGCGTGCCCTCGAAGACGCTGCTCCGCAGCGCGGCGGCGCT
>NZ_WJSP02000684.1 GCF_009720255.1 Agromyces humi
CGCGAGGAGCACGACGGGCGCACGGTGCGGGCCGGGTCGCCACCCGGTCGAATCGAGCCAGGCACGAGGGCCCGTGGCATCCGTCGCACCGTCGTGGTCGGGCCGCCGGAGCTCGGTGACGACCGCAGCGGCCGCGGCGAGGAGCCCTGACGAGGGCTCAGCAGGAACGGGCTCGGGCATGCGGTCGATGAGCCCGGTGTCGAGGTCGCCGGCGCGGACCGCGGGCTCGGCGATGAGCCGGCGCAGGAAGGCGAGGTTCGTGTCGATGCCGAGCACGACCGTGTCGGCCAGGGCACGATCGAGGCGATCGAGCGCCTCGGCGCGGTCGTCGCCGTAGGCGATGACCTTCGCGAGCATGGGGTCGTAGTGCGCCGTGACCTCCTGCCCCTCGACGATGCCGGCGTCGACCCGCACGCCCGGGCCGGTCGGCTCCCGCCAGGCCAGCACCGTGCCGGTGGACGGGAGGAAGCCGCGTTCGGGCGCCTCCGCGTAGAGGCGCGCCTCGATCGCGTGGCCGGTGAGGCGGACGTCGTCCTGCGCGATGGACAGCGGCTCACCCGCGGCGATGCGCAGCTGCTGCTCGACCAGGTCGATGCCCGTGACGAGCTCGGTGACGGGGTGCTCGACCTGGAGCCGGGTGTTCATCTCGATGAAGAAGAACTCGTCGGGTGCGGCATCCGACACCAGGAACTCGACGGTGCCCGCGCCGAGGTAGCCGACGCTGCGGGCCGCGTCGCACGCAGCGGCGCCGATGCGCGCCCGGGTGGCCTCGTCGAGCAGCGGCGACGGCGCCTCCTCGATCACCTTCTGGTGGCGGCGCTGCAGGGAGCACTCGCGCTCACCGAGGTGGATGACGGCGCCGGCGGCGTCGGCGAGCACCTGCACCTCGATGTGGCGCGGGCGCTCGATCAGCCGCTCGATCAGCAGCGTGTCGTC
>NZ_WJSP02000685.1 GCF_009720255.1 Agromyces humi
CCGAGGCGGCCGTCGGCGCGCTCGAGACCATCTCGCAGGTCGCTCGCGGTGCGCTCGGCGACGTGCGCGTGCTGCTCGCCGAGCTCCGCCACGACGAGTCGGGCTCTCCGCAGCCCGTGCTCGACGACCTCGACGGGCTCATCGACCGCGTGCGCACCGCCGGACTCGACGTGCGCTACGCCGAGACCGGCGAGCGGCTGGCCCTCGGAACCGGGCACCAGATCGCCGTCTACCGCATCGCGCAGGAGGGCCTGACCAACGCACTCCGCCACGGCGACGCCGAGGCGCCCGTCGACCTGCGGCTCGCGTGGGACGGCACCGGGGTCGACCTCGAGATCGCGAACGCGATGCGATCGGATGCCGCGGCGACCGAGTCGCACGGACTCCGCCACGGGCTCCCGGGCATGCGAGAGCGCGCGCAGCTCGCCGGAGGGTCGCTGACGGCCGAGCCGGGCGGGGACGGCACGTTCCGGGTGCGTGCGCGCATCCCCGCACAGCCGGGCGGCCTCGCGTGAGCGGCATCCGCGTCGCCCTCGTCGACGACCAGGCCCTGTTCCGCGCAGGGGTGCGGATGCTCGTCGAATCCCAGCCCGACCTCACGGTCACGGGCGAGGCCGGCGACGGCGTCGCCGCGGTGGAGCTCGCCGCCCGTGCCCGCCCCGACGTCATGCTCATGGACGTGCGGATGCCGCTGCTCGACGGCATCGCCGCGACCGAGCGCATCCTCGCCGACGCCGACCGCGACGGGCGCACGCCGCCGCGCGTGCTCGTGCTCACCACCTTCGACCTCGACGAGAACGCCGCACGCGCGATCCGGGCCGGCGCGAGCGGCTTCGTGCTGAAGGACGCCGACCCCGAGTTCCTGCTCGCGGCGATCCGCACCGTGCACCAGGGCAACCAGGTGATCGCCGCGGCCGCGACGCGC
>NZ_WJSP02000686.1 GCF_009720255.1 Agromyces humi
CCTGCCGGTCGGCGGCGGCATCCGACACCCCGGCGGCGCGGTCGCCCGCCTCGTACGTGGCGAGCAGATTCGGCCGGCCATGGCGTACCCGGTCGCCGTCGATGAGGTCGTCGTGCAGGCAGAGGCCGAGGTGGAGCAACTGCTGGGCGCCGGCGACCTCGCCCAGCAGGCGACGGTCGAGGCCGCCGAAGGCGAGGTAGGCCGCGGCCACGAGACGGGGGCGCAGGTGCTTTCCGCCGTCGGACGCCGCGGCCTCATCGAGCAGTCGCGTGACTGCCGGGCCGTATGCGGCGCAGCGGACGCGGACGCGACGCCAGTGCGCCGCGGTGATGGCCGGCGACGCCTCGCCGAACGCGTCGACCTCGGCCGCGAGCCGGTCGCCGTCGAGCCGACCGTCCGTGTCGAGGTCGGTCGAGGTCAGCAGTGCACCCTCGGTGACCGACGGCGCAGTCATCGGCGGTGACGACTTCATGGAGCTCCTCCGTCGACGTTGACAGGCCGGCGCGACGCTCGGCGTGGTCGGCGTCGCTCGCAGCGCGGAAGGAAGGGGCCCCGTTCGGGGGGCTTCCGTCGACCCGTGCGATAAAAGCCAACCTAGCGACGGCGTAAGTCGAGCGCAATGGTCGGAAGTTCCGAGTCGTGTGCTACAACTTTCGAAGTGGACTTGTCACCCGGGCGCTCGGCGAGTTCGGTGCCACGATCACGTTCGCCGGGTCCCTTCCCGGGGTCACGCGCACCCTGCCCATCGCCAGCTACCTCGCGATGCAGTCGGACCCCGACGAGGCGATCGCCCTCGCCCTGCTGCTGCTCGCCGTCTCGGTCATCGTGCTGCTCGGGCTCCGTGACCGCTGGCTGCCGGGGGTGCGGGCATGACGGATGCTGCGGGCGCCGCCGGTCGCGAGCGGG
>NZ_WJSP02000687.1 GCF_009720255.1 Agromyces humi
CGCGTCAGGAGCGGCGGCGGGCCGGGCTCATTGCGGCGCCGAGGCCCACGACGATGACGGCCACGAACAGCAGTCCCCAGCGCGCGGTGACGAGCGCGAGCAGTGCGATGACGACGCCGACGATCACGACGACGCGAGCCAGCAGCATCCGCACGCGCGGCGTGAACCACCTGGCGCCCGCGCGCCGCTCGGAGGTCACCCTGCGACCGTGAAGGGGCGCCCGGTCGCCTGCTCGGCGAACGCCCACACCCGCGCGCCGATGGACGGGTCGGACGAGACGCGGGTGGGCGACTGCAGCGTCGGCTCACCACGTGTCAGGTAGCGCGGACCCCAGAACTGCCCGCCCTCCACGTCGGCGGCGGTCAGCGCATGCAGCACGACCTCGGCGCCACGGTGCTTGCCCTGCGCCCACGCGGCCTGCAGCGCGTCGCCGAAGCGTCCGCCCCGGCCGGGCTCGTTGACACCGGGGACCGTGGGCGTGCGTCCGCTCACCGAGTAGCCCGGATGCGCGACGACGCTGGCCGTGGGCACCCCGGCCGCCCGCAGCCGGCGGTCGAGCTCGAAGCCGACCGCCTGCGCTGCGATCTTGGACTGCGCGTACGCCCGCCACCCGTCGTAGCCGCGCTCGAGCTGCAGGTCATCGACCCGGAACGTCGAGAGCCGCGTCGCCAGCGACCCGAGCGACACCACCCGGGCGCCGGGCGCCAGATGCGGCACGAGCCGGCCGAGCAGCGCGAAGTGCCCGAGCGCGTTCGTCGCGAGCACGAGCTCGTTGCCGTCGACCGACTCCTCGCGGCGGCGCGGCGGGTGCACGATGCCGGCGTTGGCGACGATCCCGTCGACGGCCTCACGGCCGGCCGGGTCGTCGCTCGCGATGTCGACGGTCGCGCCCTTGGTGAGGCC
>NZ_WJSP02000688.1 GCF_009720255.1 Agromyces humi
GCTCCCAGCCGCGGTGTCGTCGCCGCGCGGTAGGCTCGCGTCGATGGAGACCTCGACGCGCATCCCGGTTCCCGGCACCTACAACTTCCGCGATGTCGGCGGACTGCCGGCCGCGGCAGGCCGGGTGCGCGAGGGCGTCCTGTTCCGCTCCGACGGGCTCCACCGGCTGGGTGACACCGGCCGCGACGAGCTGCGCAGGCTCGGCGTCGGCATCATCATCGACCTCCGCGACCAGAACGAGTCGCGCGCCATGCCCGACGACCTCGACGGCCTCGACGTCGAGGTGCTGCAACTGCCGGTGTTCGAGGGCTCCGGCGCATCGCAGGGCGCCGGTGGCATCTCGCTCGACGCCCTCTACGAGCGCATCGTCACGCAGCACGCGTCGGTCGTGGTGAGTGCGCTGCGCGAGATCGCGAGCGCCGGCGACCGCTCCGTGGTCGTGCACTGCACCGCCGGCAAGGACCGCACCGGCATCGTCGTGGCCCTCGCACTGCTCGCCGTCGGCGTCGACCACCAGGCCGTCGTCGACGACTACGCGCGCACCGAGGCGAACCTCGCGGGCGAGTGGCTCGAAGAGATGGTCGCGCTGATCGGCCGCTACGGCGTGCCCGACACCCCCGAGCTGCGGGTGCTCATGGGCGGCAGCCCGCCCGAGGCGCTCGAGGGCGTGATCGACACCGTCGAGCGCATGCACGGCTCCGTGCGCGAGTACCTGCTGGCGTCGGGCCTCAGCCTCGCCGACCTGTCGGCACTCGAGCGGTTGCTCGTCGAGCCCGACGCCTGACGCCGCGCCGCCTGCTCAGGTGAGATCGGCCGTGAAGCGTGCGTCGACCGACGCCTCGATCACGAGCTCGGCCGGCGCGAACTCGGGCGCGGGCGGCCCGCCCAGATCGGCGGCCGTG
>NZ_WJSP02000689.1 GCF_009720255.1 Agromyces humi
GCTCGTGGCGGCGAACCCCGGGCGGCGCCGACTCGGCGGCGTGCAGCTGGAGCTCCCCGTGGGCGCGAAGGTGCTCGAGCGGGTGCTGCCCGGGCTGCCCAAGGGCGGGGCGTTCGACGAGCAGTTCCGGATCCCCACGGACCGACGGGGCATCATCCCGATCGGCCCCGCCCGCACCGTGCGTGCCGATCCCGTGGGCCTGATGCGGCGCGAGATCGTCTGGTCGCAGACCGTCGACCTGCACGTGCACCCGCGCACCATCGCCATCGCGGCCCTCAGCTCGGGATTCATCCGCGACCTCGAGGGATCCCCGACGCGCGACCTCACGGCGAGCGACATCGCCTTCCACGCCCTTCGCGAGTACGTCCCCGGTGACGACCGCCGATTCATCCACTGGAAGAGCTCGGCCAAGACCGGCACGTTCATGGTGCGCCAGTTCGAGGAGACCCGGCGGAGCCGCCTGATGGTGCTGCTCGACCTCGAGCCCGGCGCGTACGTGGACGATGCGGAGTTCGAGCTCGCCGTCAGTGCCGCAGCCTCCGTCGGCGCCCGTGCCATCCGCGATGCGCGGACGGTCTCGTTCGTGGTGTCGGGCCGGAGCCACGACGGCGTCGCGTCGCGTATCAGCGGCATGCGCGAACTCCCCACCGTCTCCCGCGACCGCCTCCTCGACGCGCTGTGCGTGGTCGAGCGGCCCCGTCTCCGTGATCGAGCAGGCGTCGTACGACGCCGGCCACGTCCGGGTGGTCACCGATGGGGAGAACGCCATCGACTCAGGTCGGGCGCCTTTCAACGATTGGCTGGCCACCGAGAACGCGCCGGCCGGGAAGTCGCGGGCGCGCAGCGTCGAGACGCCGCTCTGGGTTCTGCTGAACCGCCCGGAGAACATCGTCGGCTA
>NZ_WJSP02000069.1 GCF_009720255.1 Agromyces humi
CCGTCAGGTCGCCGGCGGGCCGGCCCGCGGGCAGCACCTCGGGGAGGAGCTCGGCGAGCTGCAGGCCGGGAGCGCGCTCCGCCACGAGGCCGTCGAACACCCCGAGGAGCCGCTGGTCGTAGTCGTGCGTGGCGGCGTCGATCGGGAACATGCCCGAGGCGTCGCCGACGCCGATGGCCTTGCGGCCCGTGAGGCGCCAGTGCACGTAGCCGGCGAGCGTTGTGACGAAGTCGATCTGGGGCACGTGCGGCTCGTCGTCGAGCACCGCCTGGTAGAGGTGGGCGATCGACCAGCGCAGCGGGATGTTCAGGCCGAACCGCTCGCTGAGCTCGGCGGCCGCCGGGCCCGTCGACGTGTTGCGCCACGTGCGGAACGGCACCAGCAACTCGTCGCCCGCGTCGAACGCGAGGTAGCCGTGCATCATCGCCGAGACGCCGATGGCGCCGAACGACTGGGGCTGCGCGTCGTCGTAGCGCCGTCGTACGTCGGCGACGAGGTCGGCGTAGGCCGCCTGGAGTCCCGACCAGACATCCTCGAGCGAGTAGGTCCACACTTGGTTCTCGAACCGGTTCTCCCACTCGTGACTGCCCACGGCGAGCACCTCGGTGGGGTCCTCGCCGACGAGGCACGCCTTGATGCGCGTGGAGCCGAGCTCGATGCCGAGCGAGGTGCGCCCCTCGAGGATGGCGGCGCGGGCGCGGGCGGCGGCGTTGCCGGCGGCGTCGCCCGCAGCCGGCGGGTTCGTGGAGTCGGTCATCGGGCTGCGTCCTCACTCGGTGCGGTGTCGTCGTCGCGGCGGGCGTCGGACGCCTGGCCGTACACGTTCTGGTAGCGGTCGTAGAGCCGGTCGATCGCGTCCTGCGGGATCGGGATGAGCGGGCCGGCCTCACGGGCGAAGTGCACCGTGCGCGCGACGTCCTCGACCATCACGGCGGCCTTCACCGCGTCCTTGGCGTCGGTGCCGATCGTGAAGGGCCCGTGGTTCTGCATGAGCACCGCACGGGAACGGTGGCCCGTGAGGGTCCCGACGATGCCGCGCCCGATGGAGTCGTCGCCGATGATCGCGAACGGGCCCACCGGGATCGGCCCGCCGAACTCGTCGGCCATCGCGGTGATGACGCAGGGGATCTCCTCCCCGCGCGCGGCCCAGGCGACCGCGAACGTCGAGTGCGTGTGCACGACGCCGCCGACCTCGGGCATGTTGCGGTACACGTATGCGTGCGCCGCCGTGTCGCTCGACGGGCTGCGGTCGGACCCCGGAGTACCGGGCACGACGGTGCCGTCGAGGTCGCAGAGGATCATGTTCTCGGGCGCGAGGTCGTCGTACGAGACGCCCGACGGCTTGATCACGAAGAGGTCGGCGCCGGGCACGCGACCCGAGACGTTGCCGCCCGTCCAGACGACGAGGCCGTAGCGGGTCAGCTCGCCGTGCAGTCGCGCGACGTCGGCGCGCACCTGCGCGATCGCCGCCTCGACCTCGGGGGTGAACCCGGATGCCGCGGCGCTCACGCCGTCGCCGTCCGGCCGTCGGCACCGGTCGCGTGCTCGTCGGGGTGGGGCACGGGGACTCCTTCGTCGTGGCTTCGTTAGCGCTAACGAAACACGATGTTAGCGCTAACGAAGCCGGTCGGCAAGCGCGCCGCGGTGCGGCATCCGGAGCCCCTGCCCGGCCCTGATGCGAGATGTAGGAAGAATCGGCCCACACGCCGTCCGGCCCTTCCCCGGCCCTCCGCGCGCCATCCGGAACTTCCTACATTTCGGCGGCGGGGACGGGGGAACTCGGGGAGTCCACAGCGACGGGCGTCGCGGCATCCGGAGCCCCTGCCCGGCCCAGGTGCGAGATGTCGGGCACGACGAAGGGGCGGATGCCGCAGCACCCGCCCCTCCGTCACCACACCCTAGTTGCCGCCGGAGCGTCGCCGGTTGTAGACGTCGAACGCGACCGCGAGCAGCAGCACGAGGCCCTTGACGACCTGCTGCCACTCGATGCCGATGCCGAGGATCGACATGCCGTTGTTCAGGACGCCGATGATCAGGCCACCGATGATGGCGCCGCCGATGGTGCCGACGCCGCCCTGCACGGCTGCGCCGCCGATGAAGGCCGCAGAGATCGCCTCGAGTTCGAAGCCGTCACCGGCCTTCGGCCCGGCCAGGTTGAGCCGGGCGGTGAAGATGAGGCCGGCGAGGGCGGCGAGCGTGCCCATGTTCACGAACAGCCAGAAGTCGACCCGGCGGGTCTTGATGCCCGACAGCTCCGCCGCGTGGCGGTTGCCGCCGATCGCGTAGATGTGCCGACCGAAGACGGTGCGGTTCATCACGATCCCGTAGACGAGCACCAGCACGGCGAGGATGATCAGCGTGACCGGGATGCCCTTGTAGGAGGCGAGGGACCAGGTGAAGAAGCCGATCGCGGCCGACACGAGCACGAGCTTGATGATGAACCACACCATGGGCTCGACGTCCTGGCCGTACTTCTGGCGCCCGCGACGGGTGCGCACCTGCTGCACGATCAGGATGACGATCGCGAGCGCGCCGACGCCGAGCGTCAGCGGGTCGAGTTCGAAGTCGCCGACCGAGACGAAGCCATTTCCGAGTGCGCGGTACTCAGCGGGGAACGAGCCGATGTTCGCATTGCCGAGCACGACGAGCGCGAGGCCTCGGAAGATGAGCATGCCCGCCAACGTCACGATGAACGCTGGAATGCCGACGAAGGCGATCCAGAAGCCCTGCCACACGCCGACCAGGGCGCCGATGCCGAGCGAGAGGATGACCGAGAGCCACCAGGGCAGTCCCCATTGCACGGCGAAGACGCCGGAACAGGCACCGACGAACGCGGCGACCGACCCGACCGACAGGTCGATGTGGCCGGCGATGATGACCATCACCATGCCGATCGCGAGCACGAGGATGTAGCCGTTCTGCACGACCAGGTTGGAGATGTTCTGCGGTCGCAGCAGGATGCCGTTGGTGAGGATCGAGAACAGCACGACCACCGCGACGAGCGCGATGAAGATGCCGTTCTTGCCGAGGTCGGCGAGCACGTGGCTCAGCCGGTCGGTGAACTTGTTCTCGACGGGGTTGAGGTTGCCGCCGGGGAGCTGGACTTCCTCGGAGGTGGTGGGAGTCGGATTCGACATGGTGTCTCCTGGTGTATCCGCCAGCGCCGGCTAGCGGGGCTTTTCCATGGTCATGAGCTTGAGCATCGCCTCGGGTGTGGCCTCCGCGATGGGGAGCTCACCGGTGATGCGCCCCTCCGAGAGGGCGTAGACGCGGTCGCAGATGCCGAGCAGTTCGGGCAGCTCCGACGAGATCACGATGATGCCCTTCCCGGATGCAGCCAAGCGGTTGATGATCATGTAGATCTCGTACTTCGCGCCCACATCGATGCCACGCGTCGGCTCGTCGAGGATGAGCACGTCGGGATCCGAGTAGATCCACTTCGAGAGCACGACCTTCTGCTGGTTGCCGCCCGAGAGCTTGCCGGTCTTCACCAGCACGCTGGGCGCCTTGATGTTCATCGACTTCCGGTACTCGTTCGCGACCGCGTACTCCTCGTTGTCGTGCACGAGGCCGTACTTCTCGAGCTTCTTCAGCGAGGCCATCGAGATGTTCCGCTTGATGTCCTCGATGAGGTTGAGGCCGTACGTCTTGCGGTCCTCGGTGGCGTAGGCGATGCCGTGGTCGATCGCCTCGGCGACCGTGCGGGTCTTGATCTCCTTGCCGCGAAGGAACACCTTGCCGGTGATCTTCGACCCGTAGCTCTGGCCGAACAGGCTCATCGCAAACTCGGTGCGACCCGCGCCCATGAGGCCGGCGATGCCGACGATCTCGCCGGCACGAACGTTGAGGTTCACGTTGTCGACCATCACGCGCGAGGTGTCCTGCGGGTGGTGCGCCGTCCAGTCCTCGACGCGCAGCAGCTCCTCGCCGATGTCGGGCGTGTGGTCGGGGTAGCGGTTCTCGAGGTCGCGGCCGACCATGTCCTTGATGATGCGGTCTTCCGTGACATCCTGCTTCGCGATCGTCTCGATCGTCTTGCCGTCGCGGATGACCGTGACGGAGTCGGCGACCTTCTTGATCTCGTTCAGCTTGTGGCTGATGATGATCGACGTGATGCCCTGCCCCTTGAGGTGCAGGATCAGGTCGAGCAGGTGGTCGGAGTCCTCGTCGTTGAGCGCGGCGGTCGGCTCGTCGAGGATGAGGAGCTTGACCTCCTTCGAGAGCGCCTTCGCGATCTCGACGAGCTGCTGCTTGCCGACGCCGATGTCCATGATCTTCGTCGTCGGGTTCTCGCGCAGCCCCACTCGGGCGAGGAGCTTCGACGCCTCGAAGTTCGTCTTGTTCCAGTCGATCAGGCCGCCGCGGCCCTTCAACTCGTTGTTGAGGAAGATGTTCTCGGCGATCGACAGGTACGGGCTGAGCGCCAGCTCCTGGTGGATGATGACGATGCCCTTGGCCTCACTGTCCGTGAGGTCCCGGAACTCCACCGTCTCGTTCTCGAAGACGATGTCGCCGTCGTAGGTGCCGTGGGGGTACACGCCCGACAGCACCTTCATGAGGGTCGACTTGCCGGCGCCGTTCTCGCCGCAGATGGCGTGCACCTCGCCGCGCTCGACCCCGATGGTGACGTTCGACAGGGCCTTCACGCCCGGGAACGTCTTCGTGATGCCGCGCATCTCGAGAATGTTGGTGGTCATCCTTGCTCCTGCTTCATTGCCGGTCGGGGCCGGTCGGATGACGGATGCCGCCGCGGCCGGGGCCTGAGGCGAGAGTACTCCCGCCCAGGCCCCGACACGCGGGGTTGCGCGTCATCCGACCGGCGTGTTCCGGTGGTGACTAGCCGTTGATTTCCTCTTCGGTCCAGTAGCCGCTGTCGACGAGGATCTCGTTGATGTTGTCCTTGACGACGATGGCCGACTCGAGGAGGTACGACGGCACGACCTTCACGCCGTTGTCGTAGTCCTCGGTGTTGTTCACCTCGGGCTCCTCGCCGTTCAGGATCGCCGACGCCATGTCGACGGCGACCTTCGCGAGCTCACGCGTGTCCTTGAAGATGGTCGCGTACTGCTCACCCGAGTTGATCGCCTTGACCGAGTCGAGCTCGGCGTCCTGGCCGGAGATGATCGGCCAGCCCTCGCCGACCGAGTAGCCCGCGTCGGTGAGCGCCGAGATGATGCCGCGCGACAGGCCGTCGTAGGGCGAGAGCACGGCATTGACCGTGGAGCCGTCCGAGTAGGTCGAGGTGAGGATGTTCTCCATGCGCTCCTGCGCGACCTCGCCGTCCCAGCGGAGCGTAGCGGCCTGCTCGAAGTCCGTCTGGCCCGACTTCACCACGAGGGTGCCGTCGTCGATCAACGGCTGGAGCGTGTCGATCGCGCCGTTCCAGAAGAACGTGGCGTTGTTGTCGTCGGGCGAACCGGCGAACAGCTCGATGTTGAACGGACCGGCGGGCGCGTCAGCGGCCGGCTCGCCCTCGAGGTCGGTGAGGCCCAGGCCGTTCAGCAGGGAGTTGGCCTGCTGCACGCCGACCTTGTAGTTGTCGAACGACGCGTAGTAGTCGACGTTCTCCGAGTCGCGGATGAGGCGGTCGTAGGCGATCACCGGGATCTCGGCGTCGGCCGCGTCCTGGAGCACCTGCGACAGCGTCGTGCCGTCGATCGAGGCGATGATGAGCGCCTCGGCGCCCTTCGTGATCATGTTCTCGATCTGCGAGACCTGGGTGGGGATGTCGTCCTCCGCGTACTGGAGGTCGACGGTGAAGCCCTGGTCCTCGAGCTGCTGCTTGACGGCGTCGCCGTCCTGGATCCAGCGCTCCGAGCTCTTCGTGGGCATCGCGACGCCGATGAGGCCGCCGTCGCCGCCGCCCTCGCCGCCGCCGTTGCCACCGCTGCCGCCCGAGCACGCGGCAAGCGCGAGCATGGAACCGGCCGCGAGGGTGGCGAGAAGCACCTTCTTCGTGTTCTTCACGGTGTGTCCTTTCACTGTGTCATTCATGGACGACGTTGTCTTGGTGACAGTCGGAGTCGGCCGCGTCCATGCCAGCCGTCTCCCCTCGCGCCGGGCCCGTCGGGACGGACTGCGCAAGACCTGGGGAACCGGACGATCGATCATCGCCGGTCTGCGACCTTCCGGCGGACGTCGGGCGCCGCCTTCGGGGTCTTCGCTGGGCGGGCGTCGGGCGCCGGCCCCGCGTTCTTCGTGCGGCGGGCGTCGGACGCCTGGCCGTACACGTTCTGGTACCGGTCGTACAGCCGGTCGATCGCGTCCTGGGGAAGGGGCACCAGCGGACCGGCCTCGCGGGCGAGGTGCACGGTGCGCGCGACATCCTCGACCATGACGGCGGCCTTGACCGCGTCCTTCGCGCTGGCGCCGATCGTGAAGGGACCGTGATTGCGCATCAGCACCGCGCGGCTGCGGTGGCCGCTGAGCGTCTCGACGATGCCGCGACCGATCGAGTCGTCGCCGATGATCGCGAACGGGCCGACCGGGATGGAGCCGCCGAACTCGTCGGCCATCGCGGTGATCACGCAGGGGATCTCCTCGCCACGTGCGGCCCACGCCGTGGCGTAGGTGGAGTGGGTGTGCACCACGCCGCCCACCTCGGGCATGTTCCGGTAGACGTACGCGTGTGCCGCGGTGTCGCTCGACGGAGACCGCTCGGCGCCTGGGGTGCCCTCGATGACGGTGCCGTCGAGGTCGCAGAGGATCATGTTCTCGGGCGCCAGTTCGTCGTACGAGACGCCCGACGGCTTGATCACGAAGAGGTCGGCGCCGGGCACGCGACCCGACACGTTGCCGCCCGTCCACACCACCAGCCCGTAGCGGGTGAGCTCGGCGTGGAGCTTCGCGACGTCGGCGCGGACGCGGGCGATCGCCACCTCGACCTGCGGACCGTAGCTGCTCATGCGGGCACCGCCACGGCGTTCGTGCCGTTCCGTCGGCTCTCGCACGCGTTGGCGTGCGGTGCAGCGGCGGGGGCGATCGGCACTGGAAGACTCCTTCGTCGGGCGGAGGTGCTCCACGATGTCGGTCTCGATGTGACCGTTCACATGGCGAAACTCATGTTAGCCACAATCCCGCCGATGCTGTCAACTTCGCCAGGTCACGGATCCATAACGCCGACCGCGCGGGACCCCGCGGCCTTGCCTGCCGCAGGTCAGAACGCGGGCGCACCGGTGCTGCGGCGCACCACCAGCTCGGGCGTGATCGTGCCGGTCGCCTCGGTCGAGGCCTCGCCGATGTCACCGAGCAGCAGTGCCACGCACCGGCGGCCGAGCTCGGCGAAGTCCTGGCGCACCGTCGTCAGCGGCGGCCAGAAGTGCGCCGCCTCGGGGATGTCGTCGAATCCGATGATCGAGACGTCGCGCGGGATGTCGAGGCCGGCGTCACGTACGGCGTGCATGAGTCCGAGGGCCATCTGGTCGTTCGACGCGAAGATCGCGGTGAAGTCCCGCACGGTGAGCAGCTCCCGGCCGGCGTAGTAGCCGAACTCTGCGGTCCAGTCCCCCAGGATGGGAGCGGTCGTGGCGACATCCTGGGCGCTCATCTCCTCGAGGAAGCCGCGCATCCGGGCCTCCGCCTCGATCCAGTCCTGAGGTCCCGCGAGGTGGTAGATGCTGCGATGCCCGAGCTCGATGAGGTGGCGCGTGGCCATGCGAGCCCCGGCGATCTGGTCGACCGACAGGGCGTGGTCCTCGTCTCGGCCGGTCGACTGCAGGCTGACGTAGGGCACGTCCATCTCGAGCCGCGCGAGCGTGTCGAACACCCGCACCTGCGGCGCGATCACCACGAGGCCCTCGATGCCCTGGGCGGTGAGGTGGGCGAGCGCGTCGGCGATCGACGCGGCATCCGCCGACTCGATGTTCGCCGTGCTCACCCAGTATCCGGCGGTCCGCGCGGCCGACTCGATGGCCGCGATGCTCGACGCCGGCCCGTACTGGGTGCTCGACGCGGAGAGGATGCCCAGCGTGCGCGAACGACTCGTGACCAGTGCCCGCGCCGCCCGGTTGGGCTTGTACTGCAGCTCGCCCATGACGTCGAGCACCCGCTGCTTCGTCTCGGGGCGGATGCTCGGATGATGGTTCAGCACACGGCTCACGGTCTGGTGCGAGACGCCGGCCAGCCGCGCGACATCGCGGATGCTCGGGGCACGACCCCGCTGCGGCTCCTCTGGCACGGCGACCCCGATCGACATCTCGGCATGTTCACGGTCACACGCCGGCGCAGTCAATTATGCACAATTCCCCGCGAATGTGACTGTCACACGAATGTGACGGTCACATCGCGGCCACGCGGGCGGGCGCGTCGGCGCCGCCGAAAGGTCGTCAGGTGACGGATGCCGCGGCCGCCGGCCGCACCCGGCTCGCCAGCAGCAGGCCGACCACCGCGATGGTCACCGTGACCGTGAAGTCGGCGGTGAACATGCCGGCGCCGGCCGCACTCGAGACGAGCGCCGTGATGGCGAGCGCGATCGCGGCGCCGAGCGACTCCGAGATGGTGAGCGCCGCGCTGTTGAACCCCTGCGCCGACACCGGCGACAGGGCGAGCACCGCGACCGAGAAACGCGGGTACATGAACCCCATGGCAGCGCCCGCGAGCGTCCATGCCGCGAAGGCGATGGCCGGGGCGAGCGTGAAGGTCGCGACCACGAGCACGACGGCCAGCGCGACGACGAGCGCCGCCGCGCCGATCACCACGGCCTGCGTGTTCGAGACACGTTCGGTGAGCCGACCCTGCAGCCAGGACGCCGCCGCCCACGAGAGGCCTGCGCCGGTCAGCACGGCGCCGGCCAGGCTGGGCGAGAAGTCGTACCGCTCGATGAACAGGTAGGGCAGGTAGATCTCGCTGCCGAAGAACGCGCCGGCGACGATGAGCTTGAGCATGACGGTGGCCGGCATGCCGCGCGCGGCACTCAGCGTGCCCTTGGGCAGCAGCGGCCGGGCCGCGACGGCGGCCACCGCGATCGCGACGACGGCCACGACCCACTGCCAGGGGTCGGGCAGCTCCTTGGCGAGCGACACGGCGAGCGCGGCCGCGGCGGTGAGCACCGACCAGCCGACTCGACTGGGGCTCCACGGCACCGACGGATCGCCCTGCACCTGGTCGCGGACCCGCACGATGGGCGGCAGCATCATCGCGGCGGCCGGGAGCATCAGCACGATGACCCCGAGGAAGACCCAGTGCCAGCTCGTGGCCTCGGCGACGGCGCCCGCGAGCGCGGGGCCGACGATCGACGGGATGACCCAGGCCGCGGCGAATCCCGCGAACACCCGGGCGCGCAGGTGCTCGGGGTAGACACGACCGACGATGACGTAGAGGGGCACGATGACCGCGGCCCCCGACAGGCCGTGCACGAACCGGCCGAGGATGAACACCTCCATGTTCACGGCGGTGCCGGCGATCACGAGCCCGACGACGAACAGCACCGCCGAGACGATGAGCGACGGCAGCGGTCCCGATCGGTCGGTCCAGTTGCCGGCGATGACCATGCCGATGATCCCGGCGGCGAGCGGCACGGCGAACGACACCGCGAACAGCGCCTCGCCGTCGAGGTCGGCGGCGACGAGCGGCATGATCGTGGTCACGGCCATCGCCTCGAAGGCCGCGAGGAAGATGATCGAGAACATGCCGATCGACAGCCACCGGTAGGGCTTCGAGAGCGGCCCGCGAGCGAGCGGCTCGTGCCCGCCCGGCGCCGGCGTGTCGCCCGAGAGGGCGGTTCCAGCGGCCTCGACGGCCCCGACAGCAGCCCCGACCGGATGCTCCGTGGTCGAGGATTCCGTCTGGTTCGTCGCGTCGCTCACCGATCGAGCCTATCCCCGGCGTCCGACACGGGAACCCGGGCGGGTGCCCGGGACTCCACGCTCAGACCTCCGCGCGTTCAGAACTCCTCGTGCGTGTCGGGGTCGGCGCCCCAGAGCCGCCCGCGCGCGAGCGCGGAGATCGCCTCGACCTCCTCGGGGGCCAGGCCGAACGAGAACACGTCGAGGTTCTCACGCCGGCGCGCGGCATCCGCCGACTTGGGGATCGGCACCGCCTCGAGCTCGACGTGCCAGCGCAGCACGATCTGCGCGGGGGTGACGCCCTTCTCGGCGGCGAGCGCCGTGATGACGCCCTCCTGCAGCAGTTCGCTGCGCTTCGCGAGCGGGCTCCAGCTCTCGGTGCGGATGTCGTGCTCGTCGTGGTAGGCCCGCAACTCCTCCTGCGGGAAGTACGGGTGCAGCTCGACCTGGTTCACGACGGGCACGACCTGCGTCTCGCGCTCGAGGCGGTCGAGCATGGGGATGGTGAAGTTCGAGACGCCGATCGACCGCACGAGGCCCTTCTCACGCAGGCGGATCATCGCGCGCCAGGCGTCGACGTACTTGTCGATGCGCGGATTGGGCCAGTGGATGAGGTAGAGGTCGACCCAGTCCAGGTCGAGGCGGCGCCGGGACTCCTCGAAGCTGGCGAGGGTCTCGTCGAATCCGTGGTGGCGCCCGGGCAGCTTGGTGGTGATGACGAGGTCGCTGCGATCGACGTCGGTGCGCCGCACCGCCTCGCCGACCACGTCCTCGTTGCCGTAGTTGTAGGCGGTGTCGATGAGGCGGTAGCCGTCGGCGATGCCCGAAACGATCGCTGCGATGCCCGCCTGCTCGTTGAGGCCGTAGGTGCCGAGTCCTATCGCCGGGATGGAGTTGCCGTCGCGGAGCGAGTACGCGGGAGCGATCATCCACCCATCCTCACTCACGACGGCGACGGATGCCACTGCCCGCGCCGCTCCCGGACACTCGTCGTCATCCGGCACGCCGTCGCGCCGTCGCTCCGTCCGCCCGCGAACCGACCGACGAGCCTCAGCGCGTGGGCAGCTCCGCGAACGCCCGCACGGGAAACGTGCCGAACCCCTCGACGCGCGGCGGCACCGCGGTGAAGCGAGCGCCGCGCACGGGTACGCGCTCGAGCGCCGTGAGGTGCTCGACGACGTGCACGCCGGCCGCGAGCAGGATCGAGTGGGCCGGGCGCTCCCCGCCCGACTCGGTGTCGTCGATGTTCAGCGCGTCGATGCCGACGATCGCGACCCCGGCGTCGACGAGGTGGCGCGCGCCGGCCTCGGTGAGGAACGGCGAACCGTGCGCGTACTCGGGCGCGCCGAAATGGCGGCTCCAGCCGGTGTGCAGCAGCACCGCCGTGCCCGCGAGCTCCCGGTCGAGGAACACCTCGGCCGGGATGCCGCGGCTCGCGGCATCCGTCAACCGGAACACCTCCGCGGGAACGCCGACGAGCGTGGCGAGGTCGAGGCTCGCGAGGTCGCCGCCCTGCGCGTAGCGGTGGAAGGGACTGTCGAGGTAGGTGCCCGTGTTGCCGGCCATGGTGATGAGGTCGATCGCGAACTCGGTGCCGGGCGCGTAGTGCTCTCGCGACGCCTCGCGGGTGAGGTGGGGCGTGATGGTCGGCGCGGGGATGCCGGGGTAGGTCACCAGCCCGGCGCGGATCGGGTGGCTGAGGTCGACGAGTTCGCCGCGCGCACCCGGCGCGGTGTGCCCGTCGGATTCCGCGGCATCCGTCGTCGCATCGACGACCCCGCGCGACCCGCGATGCGGCTCCTCGACGACCTGGAGGTTCGACAGCTGCACGCGGCCGACCAGGGCGAGCCCGAGGTGCCGCACGAGCAGCTCGCCGATCTGCGCCTCGGTGAGGTCGCGCGACGGGAGGTCGAGCCTGAACGCCTGGGCCCGCAACCCGCCCCCGTTCACGAACTCGATCTCGGCGTCGAAGTGGGCGCGGTACTCGGTCAACTGAGCTCCTGTGAGGTCGAGACGGGCGCGGGTGTCCTGCGGGTGGGAGTGGCGGATGCGCGGGCGCCCGATGCCGTGCGGCCGCGCAGGCGTCGCACGACCGTGACGAGCACCGCGGCGAGCGCGAGGATGAGGGGCACGAGCAGGTTCGCCCACGCGAGCACGAGCAGTCCGACGGTCATGACCGTGGCGACCACGGCGAGCCACCAGCCGAACGACCAGCGCCGCAGGAGGAGGGTGGCGGCCACCATGCCCGCCGCGTAGATGGCCACCATGTTGCTCGTGTGGATGAGGATGAACGTCGACAGGTTCATGCCGTTCAGCAGCATGAGCACGAAGTACACGGCGACGAGCCCCGCGGTGAGCAGCAGCGGCCGCCGCCCCCATGGCCGCGGTACGGCGACCACGAGACCGTGACCGTGCCCGCGGCCGCGTCGCCGACCACACTCCCGACAGCTGCTTGTTGTACCAGAAGCCCTCGATGTTGAACTCCGTCGGGATGGCCCGACCAGGATCGCGACGGGGAAGGCCGCGCCGATGATGCTGAGGATCTCCGGCCCCGCAGGTCGGCGCTCCCCAGCCCGGCGCCGGTGTCGGTGGAACGTGGCACCATGAGATGGTGACCATGTCAGCGCCGGCCATGATCGGTCGGGACGCCGACCTCGCGAGGCTCAATGAGCGCCTCGACGAGGTGCGCGCCGGCGCGCCGTTCACCGTCATCATCGGCGGCGAGGCGGGCATCGGCAAGACCCGTCTCCTCCGCGAGTTCGAGGCCGGGCTGCCATCCGACGTGCGCCTGCTCGTCGGGCAGTGCGTCGACCTCGGCAGCGTTGCTTCGCCGTACTCGCCCGTCAAGGGCGCGTTGCGCACGCTCGTCGCCGAGGAAGGCGCCGACCGCGTGCTCGACGCCGTCGGCCCGGGTCGCGCGGCCTTGGTCGCGCTGCTCCCCGAGCTCGCGGCATCCGACCCACTGACCGCGGCGCCGACGGCCCCTCCTGCCGCCGGCGCCGCCACCAGCCAGCTGCACGAGGCCATCGCCGTGCTCCTCGAGACGTTCTCCCGCGAGCACCCGATCGTCTTCGTCATCGAAGACCTGCACTGGATCGACGCGGCGAGCCTCACGCTGCTCCGCTTCCTCATGCGCGCGCTCGGCTCGAGCCGCGTGCTCACGGTGCTGAGCTACCGCACCGAAGACGTCACCCGGGGGCATCCCGTGCGCGCGTTCCTCTCCGAGGCCGAGCGCGACCGGTGGGTCGAGCGCCGCGAGCTCAGCCGGCTCACCCGCGGGCAGGTGCGCAAGCTCGCGCGGTCGCTGATCGTCGACGAGGCGGTCAGCGAGCAGGTGCTGGCCACGGTGTTCCGCCGCAGCGACGGCGTGCCGTTCTTCGTCGAAGAGCTCGTCGGCATCGACGGATGCCGCGACGAGGGCGAGGTGCCCGACACCCTCCGCGAGCTGCTGCTCGCTCGCTACGAGCGACTCTCCGAGTCCGCTCAAGAGCTGCTGCGGCTCGTCTCGATCGGCGGAGTCTGCGTCTCCCACTCCCTGCTCGCCGCCGTGTACCGCGGCAGCGCCGACGAGCTCGACGCGGCCGCCCGCGAGAGCGTGCTGGGCGGAGTGCTCACCATCGACGGCCAGGACTACGCGTTCCGCCACGCGCTCGTGCGCGAGGCGATCCTGGCCGACCTGCTCCCGGGCGAGCGGGCCAGGTTCCACGCCCGCTACGCCGAGGCGCACGAGGCTGCGGCTGCGTCCGACCTCAAGTAGTGGAGAAACCCCTGATCATGAGCGATTCCCACGGTCTCTACGTCGTCGTTCTGGCTGGCGGCATCTCGCACGACCGGGATGTCTCCATGCGCTCCGGGCGGCGGGTGGCCGA
>NZ_WJSP02000690.1 GCF_009720255.1 Agromyces humi
GAACTGCTGCCGCGGGATGAGCTCGCGGAGGCGCCCGGTCATGAGCACGCCATAGCACCGAAGCTCACGCTCGTGAAGACCGTCGAGCCGGCCGAGGTCGCGGGCGACTTCCCGCCCACCCTCTGGACGCTCACGGGAGGCGACCTGCTCGACACGGCATCGCGAAGGCGAGACCGCTCGCCGGCGGATGAGCCGTCGGCGAGCTCGTCGAGGAACCGATCGACGCGCGCCGTGACCGCGCGGGCACCGACCCAGTCGGCGAGGTTCGCGCCCGCGTGCTCGGTGGCACCGGCCTCGGCCTCGACGGTCGTGATCCGCACCGTCTCGCCGAACCGGTCGCCGACGGCGGCGGCGAGCAGCCCCACTCCGCCGTAGAGATCGAGGTTCGCCGCTCGCGGATCGAAGAGGTCGGGGTCCACGAACTCCTGCACGGCGGCCGAGAGGGTCGCCGCAGCCCCTCGGTGCACCTGCCAGAACCCGTCGCGGTCGAGGCGGAACGTGCGGTCGCCGACCCGCTCCTGGATCGTGGGGCGCGGGCCTCGCGGCATCCGCTCGCCGTCGAGCACCACGAGCGCGGGGTCTCCGGAGGAGGGGGCGACGAGGTCCACGGCGCGCGCTCCTGGGAATCGCCCGTCGAGCGGTGCGAGCTCCTGCAGGGCCGCCACCGCCAGCGGCACGGATGCCACGGGCACGACGGTGTGGCTCCTCGCGGCGTAGGGTCCGACCGAGCCGTCGTCGGCGACCTGCAGGCGGAGCCGAGTGCGCCACCCCGTGCCGTCGACGGTGACGCCGGGCGCGAGCGACGGATCGACGGCGCGGACCTCGACGTCACGCTCGACGCCGGCCATGCGCGCGAGGGCGTCCTGCAGCACCTCCGCCTTC
>NZ_WJSP02000691.1 GCF_009720255.1 Agromyces humi
GGCCTGGCTCGCCGGCTTCGAGGAGCGCACCATCCGCCGGTTCGCGCCGTTCGACGCCGTGCTGACGCCGGCACTCGCGCTGACGCCGCCGGCGATCGGCTGGTACGACGCCGAGGACGGCGAGCGGAACTTCGCCCAGCAGGTGCAGGTCACGCCGTTCACCTCGTTCGTGAACGTGGCGGGGTTGCCCGCGATCACCGTCCCGGTCGAGGAGACGAGCGGCGGAGTGCCGATGGGCGTGCAGCTGATCGGGCGGCCCGGCGGCGAAGCAGTGCTCTTCGCCCTGGCCGCACAGCTCGAGCGGCGCGTGCGGCGCGGGCAGCGGCATCCGCCCGTCTGGTGACGATCGACGACGTCGCGGTGAGCCTGCGATGACGTCGTGATGCACACCATCGGGTCGCGTGTGTAAGACTTAGGTAATGCTTACCTCACTCGTCGAAGCCGCGCCGCGCGAGCGCCCCGCCTACCGCAGCTTCCGCGTGCAGGTGGCCAGGGTCGAACGCCTCGCGCCGCACTTCACGAGCGTGACGTTCTCGGGCGAGGACCTCGAGGGATTCGGCACCGCCGGGCTCGACCAGCGCGTGAAGGTGGTGCTGCCGCTCCCCGAGATCGGCTTCGCGGCGTTCCCCGACGGCGACGACTGGTACGGGGCCTGGCGCGAGCTCCCGGCCGAGCTGCAGAACCCGTTCCGCACCTACACGGTGCGCGCCGTGCGCCCCCACGCCCGAGAGGTCGACATCGTCTTCGTCGGCCACGGCGACGGCGGCCCGGCGTCCGCCTGGGCCGCGACGGCCGCGCCCGGCGACGAGATCGTGCTCATCGGCCCCGACGAGCTGAGCCCCGGCCGCACGGTGGGCATCGACTGGCGCCCAGGCG
>NZ_WJSP02000692.1 GCF_009720255.1 Agromyces humi
GCCGGTCGCCCGCGAGACGGTCGCCGCGACGCCGTGCTCGCCGAGCCACAGGTCGGTCGCGACCGGCCCGGGGCTCACCGTGTTGACGCGGATGCCGCCGGCGGCCAGCTCCTTCGAGAGCGACTTCGAGAAGCTGAGCAGCGCTGCCTTCGCGGCGCTGTAGTCCATCACCAGGGGATCCGCCAGCAGCGAGTTCTCGGAGGCGACGTTCACGATCGCGCCGCCGGCCGCCATGCGCGGGATCGCGGCACGAGTGAGGCGCACGGCCGCCAGGACGTTGAGCGTGAACGTGCCCAGCCAGTCCTCGTCGCTGATCGACGCGAAGCCATCGGGGCGCACGGGCGCCGAGCCGACGTTGTTCACGATGGCGTGGATCTCGCCATCGGCCGCGTCGATGAGCCGCTGCGGCCCGTCGGCGCTGCCGAGGTCGACCTCGACGAACGCGAACCCCTCGCGCCCCTCGAGGGCACGCGTGTCGTCATTGGCGCTGCGCGAGCCCGCGACCACGAGCGCGCCCTCGTCGAGCAGTGCCCGCACGGTGGCGAGCCCGATGCCCTTGCCCGCTCCGGTGACGACGACGGTCCTGCCCGCGAGCCCGAGATCCATGGTCGCCACCCTAGCGGCGCCTGATACGGCGCGATAGGGCGGTCAGGCGGAGCGTGCGGCCACGGTCTCGTCGTCGCGCGACCGGAGTTCGCCGTCGAGGATCTCGAGGAGGAGGGGTGCCGCGGCGGCGGCGGGAGTGGCGGTGACCGCCGACACGATCCACTGCGGCGTCGAGGTCGACAGCTGGCGCATCCACCGTGCGATCGGACAGGACTCGGCGCTGCTCGTCCAGGCGCTCGCCGGTGACCGCGAGCCCGCGTGGGTCGACG
>NZ_WJSP02000693.1 GCF_009720255.1 Agromyces humi
GACGTCGCGGCGGTGGTGCAGGCGCGCGACGCCGTGGGGAAGGATCGCGTGGCCCGTGCCCGCGGCCACGAGCTCGACGGTCATGGCGGCATCGGGCTGTGCGGGCGCGAGCGGTTCGCCCTCGAGGTCGGCGAGCGTCAGCGCCTCTGCGTCGGCGAGGGGGTGGTCCTTCGGGAGCACGGCGACGGCGAGCTCCTCCCAGAGCTGGATCACGTGCAGGCCCGCGTCGTCGACGGGCAGGCGCACGAACGCGACATCCGCTTCACCGGCCCGCAGGTCTGCGAGCTGCTCGGCCTCCTCGACGCGCACGGCCTCGAGCGGCAGGTCCGGCCGTCGCTCGTTCCACGCGCGCAGCCACTTCGCGGGGCTCACCCCGGCTACGTAGCGCAGCCTCAGCGTCACGGCGCCCCCAGTCCAGTCATCCGGCCGCTTCCGGCCTCCCCACAGCCTACCGACGGGGTGCCGTGGCGACCGCGCTGCCGCCCGACCGGTGGGCGGATGCCGCGTGACGGGCTACGGTGTGAAGGTGAGCCAGTCCCAGTCGATGAAACCCGAGACCGCAGCCAAGAAGCTCGGCATCCTCCTCGAGGCGGCGCCCGAGGACTTCCGCGAGGGCGACGTCACCCGCGACGAGCTCAACGCGCTCCTGGCCGACCCGCCCGAGTGGCTGCAGGTGCTGCGCCGCGAGGGGCCGCACCCACGCAACGTCGTGGCGGCGAAACTGGGCATCTCCAACTCGGGTCTCGCCCGCGGCGGCATCACCGAGCCGCTCACGACCGCCGAGATCAAGGCGCTGCTCGTGGCGCCGCCGCAGTGGCTCGTGCAGGAGCGGGCCACCCAGGCCGCCGTGCGAGCCGAGAAGATCCGCG
>NZ_WJSP02000694.1 GCF_009720255.1 Agromyces humi
GCCCCGCGGCGTGGTCGGACAGCCAGCGGAGCCCCGCGTACGCGTCGTGCAGCGCGGCCGGGGCGGCGTGATCGGGCGAGAGCCGGTAGCGCAGGGCCACTACGGTGATGCCGAGCTCCTGGACGAACGCGATGCTCGTGCGCTCGTCCTGCTCGGGGCTTCCGCCGATGAACCCGCCGCCGTGGATCCAGAACAGGGCCGGCATCGGCGCGGTCGCGGCGGCCGGAGCCTGAGCCGCGTCAGCGGTCCTACCCCCGGCCTTGGCACCGGCCTTCGGCCGGTACACCCGCAGGGACACGGCGGGCGAGGCATCCTTCGCCGGCACGTGCACCTCCTCGATGACCACGTCGTCGGGGGTCGGAGGAATCGACGGCTTTCCCTTGCGCATCATCCGGGCGAGCCGCGGGCCGAACGAGAAGGGCGGGATGAACCGACCGACGGCGAGATCTGGATGGAACACGGGCATGGGCATCCTCTTTCACGACGCGGCACGCGTGCCGGGGTGCACCGATGCTAGCCGGAGGTCACGCCGTGATCGAACCCACGAAGGCGTACGCCTCATCGGCGAGCTGCCGCCAGCGCTCGGCGCCGGCGTCGAACGGCACGGCCGCCCACTCGCGCATCGGGCTGCCGCGCATGATCATGTGGTCGAGCGCGAGCTCGTGGATGCGCTCGGACGGCAGCTTCACCACGAGGCGCCCATCGCTCGACACGAACGCGAACAGCTTGCCGCGTACCGAGTAGCCCTCGGATCCGAACATCCGCCCGACGCCCACGTCGGGCCGCGCGACGAGGTCGCTCGCCGCCTCGGCCAGCTGCTCCCGCCCCCGCGTGCGCTCGTCCATGCCTCGACGATACGGCGCCC
>NZ_WJSP02000695.1 GCF_009720255.1 Agromyces humi
GGCCAGCACGTCGTCGGACACCCGAACCCCCGCGGCCGCCGACCGGGCCGCGGCGAGCTCGGCCGCACCGAGCACGGGCGTCACGCCCGCCGCCCCGAGGTCGTGGGGGTCGAATCCGTCGGCGTGGCGTCGCAGCAGCGACACCTCGGCGTCACGCTCGGGCACCTCGAGCACGAGCTTCATGAGGAAGCGGTCGAGTTGCGCCTCGGGCAGCATGTAGGTGCCCTCGTACTCGATGGGGTTCTGCGTCGCGGCGACCATGAAGGGATCGGGCAGCGGCCGGGTGACGCCGTCGGCCGACACCTGGCGTTCCTCCATCGCCTCGAGCAGGGCCGACTGCGTCTTCGGCGGCGTGCGGTTGATCTCGTCGGCGAGGAGGATGTTGGTGAACACCGGTCCCTCGCGGAAGGCGAAGTCGCCCGTGCGCGGGTCGTAGGCGAGTGAACCGGTGACGTCGCCGGGCATGAGGTCGGGGGTGAACTGCAGCCGGCGCGTGTCGAGGCGCAGCGTGCGGCTCAGGGTGCGCACGAGCAGCGTCTTCGCCACGCCGGGCACGCCCTCGAGCAGCACGTGGCCCCGGGTGAGCAGGGCGATGATGAGGCCGGTGACGGCGCCGTCCTGGCCGACGACGGCCTTGCCGACCTCGGTTCGGACGCCGTTCAGGGCGGCCCGCAACTCCTCGTCGGTGGTCGCGATCGCGTCGGTCATGGTCGCCTTCCTGTCGGGTGGTGGGGGTCGTGGGCGTCGTGGGCGTCTGGGCGCACCGACGCGGTCACCTCGTCCTCGAGCCGGGCGAGCTCGGCGGCGAGGTCGACCAGTTCGCGGTCGCCCGAGGGCTGGGCGCCGACGAGCAGGCGGG
>NZ_WJSP02000696.1 GCF_009720255.1 Agromyces humi
CGCCCTCGTCGCCGCGGGCCGCGCGATCGGGCACGAGCCGCTGCAGCATCCGCTCGGTCTCCTCGACCACCTCGGGATCGAGCAGCTCGCGCAACTCGACCGTGCCGAGCAGCTCGGCGAGCAGGGCGGGGTCGAGCGAGAGCGCCGCGGCGCGACGCTCGGCGAGCGGTGCATCGCCCTCGTACATGAACGCGCCCACGTAGCCGAAGAGCAGGCTGGAGGCGAACGGGCTCGCCGTCTCGGTGGTGACCTCGACGAACCGCACCCGGCGTGCTGCGATGCGCTCGGTCAGGCGCGTGAGGGCGGGCAGGTCGTAGACGTCCTGGAGGCACTCGCGCACCGCCTCGAGGATGATCGGGAAGTCGGGGAAATCGCGCGCCACCTCGAGCAGCTGCGATGCGCGCTGCCGCTGCTGCCAGAGCGGCGACCGCCGGCCCGGGTTGATGCGGGGCAGGAGGAGTGCCCGTGCGGCGCACTCGCGGAAGCGCGACGCGAACAGGGCCGAGTCGCCCACGCGCTGCGTGACGAGCTCGACGAGCTCGGCCGACTCGAACGTGAAGAGCTCGGCGCCGGGCGGGTCGTCGGACGTGTCGGGCATGCGCAGCACGATGCCGTCGTCGCTCGCCACCGCGTTCGCGTCGACGCCGAAGCGCTCCTGCACGCGCGCACCCGCGGCGAGCGCCCACGGCGCGTGCACCCGCATGCCGTACGGCGAGTGCAGGACGATGCGCCAGTCGCCCAGCTCGTCGCGGAACCGCTCGACGACGAGGTTCGTGGCATCGGGAACGACGCGGGTCGCCGCCTTCTGGTCGGCGATGAACGCGACGAGGTTGGATGCCGCGCGCTCGTCGAGCCCGGC
>NZ_WJSP02000697.1 GCF_009720255.1 Agromyces humi
CTCGGCTCGGCGCCGGTCGTGGTGGGGGAGCGGAGCCTCGCCAACCGCCTCGTCTCCGCCACGGTCGACGAACGCGGCGCGGTGCGCATCGAGGCGGCCGACGGCACGGTGCTCACCGACGTGCTGCGGCTCGTCGACGAGGGCGATCGCGGCGACTCCTACAACTACGGTCCCGTCGACCCGGCGACCGCCGTCACCGACCCGGTCTCCGTCGAGGTGCGGGTGCTCGAGGAGGGACCCGTGCGGGGCCGGCTCCTCGTGCGCCGCCGCTACGAGGTGCCCGCCCGGCTCGACGCCGTCGACCCCGACCGGCGCGATGGGGCGCTCGTGCAGCTCGACGTCGACACCGTGCTCGAACTGCGCGACGGCGAGCCGATGCTCCGCGTCGGCATGGACTTCGTGAATCACGCCGCGGACCACCGGCTGCGCGTGCTCGTGCCGACCGGCGTCGCCGACCTCCCGGGGTCGGCCGCTGCCGGCCAGTACGCCGTGACCGAGCGCGGGCGCATCGGCGAGGGCGGATGGGCCGAGTTCCCGCTGCCCACCTATCCCGTGGCGCGCTTCGTGCACGCCGGCCGCGCGTCGCTGCTCGTGACCAAGCACTCCGAGTACGAGATCGTCGGCGACCCCGTGTCGGGCGGCGACGCCATCGCCCTGACCCTCGTGCGGGCCGTCGGCATGATGAGCGTGAACATCCATCCCCTGCGCGACGAGCCCGCGGGAGCGGAGTTCCCGGTGCCCGGCGCGCAGTACCTCGGCACCCGGGTCCGCACGGAATTCGCGGTGCTTCCTGCCGCCCGCGGCTGGCAGGACGCCGGCGCAGCCCGCTGGGCCGAGCTCCTGCGCGTTGAGCCCGAGG
>NZ_WJSP02000698.1 GCF_009720255.1 Agromyces humi
GCCGGCGTGGCCGGCCGGACCGTCGTCGTCAACCTCCCCGGATCACGGGGCGGCGTCGCCGACGGCCTCCGCGTGCTCGACGAGCTGCTGCCGCACCTGCTCGACCAGGTCGGCGGTGGCGACCATGCCGCGCGAGGTTCGGATGCCTGAGACGAACTCGCCCGACGAGACCATGCCCGAGGCACCCACGACTGAACCCGACGTGTTCGCGGTCGTCACGACCGAGCCGCTCGACCGCGCGGCGATCGAGGCGTTCGTGCAGTCGCGGCAGGACGGAGCGCTCGTCACGTTCGAGGGCGTCATCCGGGACCACGACCACGGCGCATCCGTGACCCTGCTCGAGTACGAGGCGCACCCCGAGGCCGAGCGCTTCCTGCGCGACACCTGCGCCGAGGTCGCGCGCGAGACCGGCCTGCGCGTCGCCGCCGCCCACCGCGTCGGCACACTCGCGATCGGGGATGTCGCGCTCGTGGCATCCGTCGCCGCACCTCACCGCGCCGAGGCCTTCGCCGCATGCGCACTGCTCGTCGACCGTATCAAGGAGCGCACCCCCATCTGGAAGCGCCAGCACCTCGCCGGCGGCGCCACCGAGTGGGTCAACCTCTGACCTCGGGGTCGCGCTCCGGCTTCGCGTCGAGCACCGGCCTCGAGGTCGCGGCGAAGCCGAGCGCGAACTGAACGAGTCTTCCTTCCGGAAAACTTCGGCACTTCGGCACTTCGGCACCGGTTTCCGCGAGGGAAGTGCCGCGGCGCACCCGAAGTGCCGGCGGGCTCAGCGGCGCTCGACCGGGTACCGCAGGTGCAGCACGCGACGGCCCTGCACGACGGCCGTCGGGTCGCCGAGCCGCGCCG
>NZ_WJSP02000699.1 GCF_009720255.1 Agromyces humi
GAGCTCGTGCGCGCCGACCGCTCGGCCCCCGATGCCTACGACGAGGTCGCAGGTCGTCGATGGGACGCCGTCGTCGACGTCACGCGCCAGCCCGGGTTCGCCCGACGCGCGGCCGTCGAACTCGGTCCGTCCGCCGCGCACTGGACGTTCGTCTCCTCGGGCAACGTCTATGCCCGGCACGACGAGCCGGGCGCCGACGAGACGGCGGAGCTGATGCCCCCGCTCGAGTCCGACGAGTCGGATCCCGAGACGTACGGCGAGGCCAAGTCGGCGATCGAGCAGGCCTACCGCGAGGCGGTCGGCGACCGGCTGCTCATCGTCCGCCCGGGGCTCATCGTGGGGCCGGGCGACCCCTCGGGCCGGGGCGGATACTGGGTGGCGCGGGCGGCTCGCGACGACGGGCCGATGCTCGTGCCCGACATCCTCGACTCGCCGGTGCAGGCCATCCACGTCGACGACCTGGTGCGGTTCACGCTCGACGGGATCGAGCGTCGGCTCACCGGGGCGTTCAACGCCGTCGGCGATCGCGTCTCCTTCGAGGACTGGCTCGATCAGTCGCGCTCGGTCGCGGGTCATGTCGGCGAGGTCGTCGCCGTCTCACCCGAATGGCTGGCCCAGCAGGGCGTCGCCGAGTGGTCAGGTCCCGAATCGCTGCCGCTCTGGATCATCGACCCCGACTGGCAGGCGTTCCTCGACCGCTCGAACGCCGCCGCGAAGGCGGCCGGGCTGCGCCTGCGGCCGCTGGAGCAGCTCCTCGCCGAGATCCTCGAGTGGGAACGGAGCCAGGGCCTCGACCGCGAGCGCGGCGCCGGGCTGTCGGCCGAGCGCGAGCGGGAATTGCTGACGGCGCT
>NZ_WJSP02000007.1 GCF_009720255.1 Agromyces humi
GCTGCTGCACCTCATCGCGGGCGTCGAGCGAGCGGATGCCGGCACGGCGCGCCTCGGCGACCGTGACCTCGCCGCGCTGCGTCGTCGCGATCGCGCCAGGGTCATCGCCCTCGCCGAACAGGAGGTGGCGGATGCTCCGGGGCTGCGCGTCGCGGAGGTCGTCGCGCTCGGTCGTACGCCGTACCTCGGCGCGTTCGCGGGCCCGGGTGAACTCGACCGCGGCGTCGTGCGGCGCTGCCTCGAGGACACCGGCCTGGTCGAGCTCGCCGACCGCTCGTACGACACCCTGTCGGGCGGCGAGCGCCAGCGCGTCAACCTCGCCCGGGCGCTCGCGCAGGAGCCCGAGCTGCTGCTGCTCGACGAGCCGACGAACCACCTCGACGTGCGGGCACAGTTGACCATGCTCGGCCTGCTGCGCGAACTCGCCGGCGGAGGGTTGACGGTGCTCGCCGCCCTGCACGACCTCTCGCTCGCGGCCGGATACGCCGACCACGTGATCGTGCTCGCCGCCGGCCGCGTGGTCGCCGCGGGCGCACCTCGCGACGTGCTCACGCCCGGACTGATCCGGGAGGTGTGGGGCGTCGAGGCGCACGTGCTGGAGCATCCGACCACCGGAAGGCCGCTGATCGCGTACTCGGAGGTGTCGGAGGCTCGGGCCGAGGTGTGAGTGCTTGAGCGATTGAGTGCTTGCGTGCTTGAGTGCTTGAGTGCTTGCGTGCTTGTGTGCTTGCACGTGCCGGCACGATCGGAGTAGCTTCGCGAAAGCAGTTGCAGAACGCAAGGGGTCGCCGGCGTCTACGTCTTCGGCGGCGGCATCGACGAGGCTGTCCCACCGGTCATGGTCGATGGCGACGGCATAGTGACCGAGGGCACCTACCCGCAGACCACGCGACTCGAGGGCGGCTACACCGTGCTGGAGGTGCCCTCTCGGGACGCCGCACTGGAGTGGGCCGCGAAGATCGCGGTGGCGTGCCGGTGCGCGCAGGAGGTGCGCGAGTTCCAGTACGACCCGGCCAGCTGAAGGCGCGGCTGGCTGTCGGTGGAGCGGCCTAGGCTCGCGACGTGGCCACCCTCGACGACCTGCGCCGCACCGCCGCCGGCCTGCCCGGCAGTGAGGAGCGCGCGACGACCGGCGGTGCCGCCTGGTTCGTGCGCGGCAAGCTGTACGCGTGGGAGTGCCATCCGTGGCCGAGCATCCCGCCCGACATGCGCGAGATCATCGCGGCCGAGCTCGTCGTCGGGGTGAAGGTCGCCGACCCGATCGACGCCCTGGCCCTCGTCCAGATGGCACCCGACGTGTTCCTCCGCACGACGACGCCTTGGGGTGAGCCGAAGGTCGCCTTCCGCATGGCGCACATCGACGACGACCACCTCGCCGAGCTCGTGACCGACGCATGGCGCGTGCAGGCGCCGAAGTACCTGCGGCGCGAGCTCGACTCCCTGGGCGGGTAGTGCGTTCAGCGCCCCTTGACCGGGCATCATCGCGGGCGGGTCTTGCGGGAATCACGGCAGTGCCGAGTGGTCGGGAATCCGCTCCAGCTCAGCGCGTGCCTGTCGAGTGGGTCTGGCGCTGGATGGTCCGGTACACGGTCGGTCATCGGGCGCCGTTCGCGTGTCGCGAGCGCATTTCCGGAATTGCGCCGACCGCCATCGACTGGCGAGCGTGGTCATTATCATCGGAGGGATTCCATCGACAGAAGACGGTTCCCGGGCGCGCCATCGGCAGGCACGTTATGGAGGACGAAGCCGACCGACACAAAGTTCAGGAACAGGTTCCAGTGGCCGATGCCCAGCCTCCGATTGTGATTTACGGCGATGGTCTCTGCGAGGTTTACCTCACCGTCGCCGCAGCTTGCCAGGCTCTAGAAGCAGTAGACGTGAACGATGGTCTGTACGAGGCGTTCGACTGCACGGGACGCGCCCTCCTACTCGTGACGAAGCAACACGCAGTCTCGATAGACGTGCCGCCGAACTCGGCCGCTGAGCCTGCCGCGTTGGCGCGGCGACTGAGGGACTACATACAAGTCGTAGGCGCTGATCGCGTGGGAATTGCAGATCTGGTCGACGCCTCACTGTCGGTCATGCTTGACGCGCTGCTGAGCTTTCAGCGTCGCAAGGCGCGGAAATCGTCTTTGTACGGCAGGTTGGGATGTAGCCGCATAAGCGACCCCGAACGATGACCCGTCCGATCTGCGGAAGTCCGAGAGCGGATCCCTCACCGCGGCCGGGTTGCCACCGCTGACGCGCTTGCGTCTCCGCTCTCCCGGGTCGGGGAGTGCCGCTAGATTCATGGGTGGTGTGATCGTGCGAACTAGGGGAGCTCGTATGTCGGTTTTGTCGGGTGATCTGCGGACACTGAGTCGTGAGGCGTACATCTACTTGTACCCGCTGGTAACGATGGAGGTGGGTCGTCAGCAGGCAACGAACCTCGCGGCGGACGCGCGGCCGGGATTCGGACCGGCCAACGAGTTCCACCATCTGCGGACCTTCCCGCCGGCGGACTATCGCGCCGTGGTGCGGCCGAACTTCGACACGCTGTACGCCAACGCCTGGCTCGACCTGACCGAGGGGCCGGTGCTGCTCCGGGCCCCGGATACCGACGACCGCTATTACATGCTGCCGATGCTGGACATGTGGACGGACGTCTTCGCGACGGTCGGGAAGCGCACGACCGGGACCGGCGCGCAAGACCACGTGATCGTCGGCCCCGGATATTCGGGCGATCTCCCCGAGGGCGTCCCGGTCATCAACGCCCCCACCCCGTTCGTGTGGATCATCGGGCGTATCCAGACCAACGGTCCCGCCGATTACGCCGCGGTCGCCGCGATCCAGGATGGACTGTCCATCACCCCGCTGACCCCGCGCCCCGCCCGCGAGATCGACCCCGACGTCGACACGGACACCGAAGCCTTGACGATCGTCAACCGCATGAACGCCGTGGAGTTCTTCCAGTACGCCGCCACCGCACTGCAGTCGATCCCACCGCACCCCACCGACTTCTCGATCCTCGCTCGAATCGCGAGGCTCGGGATCGTGCCGGGAGACCCCTTCGACCCCACGGGGTTCTCCGCGGAGGAACTCGCCGGGATCGAGGCGGGCGCGAAGGACGCGCTCACGCAACTGATCGCAGCGGTTCCAACGCTTGGTACCGAGACAAACGGATGGACGAACTTCTCCGACACCATCGGCGTCTACGGCAACGACTACCTCAGCCGCGCCGGCATCACCCTCGCCGGGCTCGGAGCGAACCCGCGCGAGGACGCGATCTACCCGCTGCTGGTGCGCGACGCCGACGGAGACCCCATCGTGGGCGACACCGACTACGTCCTTCACTTCGACGCCGATCAACTCCCTCCTGCCGCCGCGTTCTGGTCGGTGACGATGTACGACCAAGAAGGCTTCCAGACCGCCAACGAGCTCGACCGGTTCGCCATCGGCGATCGCGACCCCCTTCGCTACAATCCCGACGGCTCCCTCGACCTCTACATCCAACACACCAACCCCGGGCCGGACAGGGAGTCGAACTGGCTGCCGTCACCACAGGGACCACTCGGCATCAACATGCGCCTGTACGCCCCCTTGTCCGAAGCCCTCGACGGGCGATGGCACCCACCCGCCGTGATCAAGGCGGCCGCATAACGATCCGCGTGTGCGAGTCGACTGCCGCGCTGGCGGCTCTTGCGCACTGCCGGGAGCCGTCACCGGTCGTCCCCACCAGGGGCAACAGTGAACAAACGGAGGACTCGCTTTCCCCGGCCGCAGGTCGAGTCTCTCGCTGCGTAACCTAGCCCTTGCGGGTCTCCGGCCCGCAATTGACGAGGGAGTCACCGATGGCCACGATCCACGACACGATGGATTACGGGTACGACCCCACCGTGCCTGAACCCGGCCCGGTGAGTGTGCCGCCGGCCGTGGGCGTGCTCCCGCCCAGCGCAATGGTGAACGCCGCCTTCCTGCCGCCCGTGGGTAAACAGGACACGCCGAGTTGCTTTGTCTGGTCTTCAACCTACGGCCTCACCACGTTCGCCGCGGCGCAGGCAGGGCTGATCACCGATCCCCAATCCAGCGCGCAGCAAGCGAGTCCCTACTACACGTATGTCAGGATGCTGGGGCAGTTCGACACCCCTGTCGACACGTGCACCGGCGGCCAGATCATCGCCTGCCTGAAATTCCTAGATAGCAACGGCGGCACACCGTCGATGCAGGCGGCTCCCGAGCCCCCTCCCGGTTCCAGCGCCTGCGCCGCAGTCTGGACGGCATACGGAACTGCGCAACTCTCCCCCGATACGAACTTTCAGCCGACCGCGTGGTCGAATGTCAGTGTGTTCGGCGAGACCGGGCTGAACAACATCCGCAACATCATCTCGCAGGGGTTCGCGCTCGCCTACGGCACTCGGCTCTACACCGACTTCGCCAAGTACGACGGCACGCCCAACCCGTATGTCGGCAACGGCATCATCGCGACAAAGCCAAACGGCAAACTGGTCGGGCACTGCATGTTGATCATCGGCTATGACGACACGACACAGGCGGTGCTGATCCAGAACAGCTTCGGTTCCGACTGGGGAAGCGACGGATATGTCTGGATGGCCTACCAGACGTTTCAGGCGCTCGCGCAAGGCACCGCCGTCTACGTCATAGCGATTCAATAGCTCCGCGAACCGATCGCCGATCCCGCTTATCGACTTCAACCCGGGCTAGTCCGATGAGCGCTCAGTTAGCGGACGGCCGCAAGCGGATCCGGTAGCGGCTGGTTGAGACGGCTATTGGATTTCAGCCCGTCGGGCGACGAGGGCGGCCTGCGGTCGTTGGCCAGCGGTCTTCCTGACGTGCGATTCGAGAACGTCGAAACCAGCCGCCTGGAATTCCGCGGTGAGTGCCTCGACGGGCCACCGGTACGCCGGGATGACGGCGTGGTTGAACTGCTCGACGACAGGGCCCTCGAAGAATCCCACCAGCAGCGCGCCTCCTGGCTCGAGTGCGCGATGGAACTCGACCAGCGGCACCCGGATCGTTTCCGGCCCATGATGGATGAGGGAGTACCAAGAGAGAACTCCACCGAAGGCCGCCGTGCCGCAGTTGAGGCTTTCGAGGGTGCCGACCTCGAAACGCACGTCCGGATACTCCTGTCGGGCACGCTCAATGAACTCGGGCACCTGATCCACACCGCGGGCATCGAGCCCGAGGCCAACGAGGAAGTTCGTCCATTGGCCGGGGCCGCAGCCGGCATCCATCACCTGGCCTTTGATCCCGCCCGCCCACGTCGCAACGAGCTGACGATCTGAGGGATGCACCGCGCTCATCGTTCCGAAGAGGTCGATGTACTCCTGCGCCCTCCGGGAGTATGCCTCGCTGACGGCGCTGATCACATGCAGGAGTCTAGGGACTACGTGCGATGAAGAAGTCGATGCGGAGCTCGAGTTGTCGCTCGTCGGAGGTGGTGTTGATTGCGGGCAGCAATGCACCAGCGCCCGTTGTTGCCCCGACGGTGAGTCGCACGCCGCCCGACCCATATCGTGTGACGTGGTGTGAGTGAAGAAGCGAGGAAGACGTCATGTTGAACGTTCGAGTCACGGCGCCGCACGCGCTGGCTGAAACACTGCGGGCTCAGCTGGCCGCCGACCCGACCGTCAGCAATGTCACGCTCGTGCCCGCAGCTTCCTCCGATGCCGGCGGTGACCTCCTGTTCTTCGAGATGGCTCGCGAGAACGCCAACAACGTCATGCGCATGCTGCGTCACTCGGGCGTTCCCGGTGTGGGGTCGATCGTCGTCAGCGAGACGATGGCCGTCGTCTCGGATGCGGCGGATGCGGCAGAGCGGTCGGCTCCGGGGCATCCGGCGGATGGAGTCCTCTGGGCGCAGCTCGCCGATCGCTCGCGAGAGGATGCCCGCCCATCATGGAGCTTCTTCGCCTTCCTGCTCCTCGCGACCTTCATTGCCGGCATCGGCCGGCTTCTCGACCAGCCGATCCTCATCATCGGCGCGATGGTGGTCGGGCCGGAGTTCGCCCCAGTCGCCGCGATCTGCTACGCGATCGTGCGACGCAAGCCGAAGGTCGCGGGCATGGCCGCCACGACGCTCCTCGGGGGGTTCGCTTTGTGCGCGCTGATCGCCTGGGCGGTCTGGGCGGTGCTGTACGCGCTCGGCGTCATCACATTCATTCAGGCGACGACCGGCCCACTCACCGAGTTCATCATCTCGCCCGATGCCTGGTCGTTCGTCATCGCCCTGCTGGCCGGTGTGGCAGGTGTGCTCTCGCTCAGCACGTCGAAGTCGTCAGCACTCGTCGGAGTCTTCATTTCGATCACGACGGTTCCTGCAGTCGGCACGATCGGCTTGACCCTGGCGGTCGGCGCGTGGGATGAGGCGTGGTCGGCGCTCGTGCAGCTCTGCATCAACCTCGCCGGCCTCATCTTGGCGGGAACGGCAACCCTCTTCGTGCAACTGCAGCTCGGCCGACGGATCGGGCGACGCACCACGCAACGTCCTGACGCGTCAGGGCCTACTGGACGGGCTCCGCGGGTGGGATGATCAATCGTCCGTCGTTCGGGGCGGCTCGGAGGAGTGCAATGCGTGACTGGTCGCAGTTCGAGTTCCCGGCAAGCGTGCCGGGACCGCACGCACATCGTCCGGAGAATCCGTTCACTCGATGGTTCCTCGAGCACACCGTTCAGCCGGCCGGTCCCGAAGTACAGGAGTCGACCGTCGAGCAGCATTCCTGGTGGAAGGTGATGTGCCTCACGGGCGTCGACTACTTCTCCACACTCTCCTACCTGCCCGCCATCGCGATCGTGGCCGCGGGAGCGGTGTCGCCGATCGCCACACTTCTCATCGTGGCCCTCACCCTGCTCGGGATGCTTCCCATGTATCGCCAGGTCGCAAAGGAGAGTCCGCACGGCCAAGGGTCGGTGGCCATGCTCGAACGGCTGCTTCCATTCTGGCGAGGCAAGATCGTCGTCCTCGTGCTGCTCGGCTTCGTCGCCACGTCGTGGATCATCACCATCACGCTCTCCTCGGCGGATGCAACGGTGCACCTCATCGAGAACCCGCTCGTGCCCGAGGCGCTCAACGGTCAGGCCGTGGCCATCACGATCGTCTTCCTGCTGGTGCTCGGTGGCGTCTTCCTCCTCGGATTCACCGAAGCCGTGAACGTCGCCATCCCGCTCGTCGCCGTCTTCCTCGGCCTGAACGCCATCGTGATCGCGACGGGCCTGATCGAGATCTTCAACCACCCGGTCACCATCACGGACTGGTGGGGCGCCCTCGCCCAAGGCGGCGGAGGCTTCACCGACATCATCATCCCCGCCATCCTGGCCTTCCCACTGCTCGTGCTCGGCCTCTCCGGCTTCGAGACGGGCGTCAGCATGATGCCGCTCGTCGCCTCCCAGGGCACGAGCCCCGAAGAGCGGCTGGCCTCGAGGATCCGGAACACGAAGAAGCTGCTCACCGCAGCGGCCGTGATCATGAGCGTCTTCCTGATCACCAGCAGTCTCGTCACCACCCTGCTGATCCCGGCGGACCAGTTCGAACCCGGCGGTCAGGCGAACGGCCGCGCACTCGCCTACCTCGCCCACGAATTCTTCGGCGACGCATTCGGGACGGCCTACGACATCAGCAGCATCCTCATCCTCTGGTTCGCAGGGGCATCGGCGATGGCCGGCCTGATCAACATCGTCCCCCGCTACCTCCCCACCTACGGCATGGCCCCCGACTGGAGTCGCGCCGTCCGCCCCGTCGTACTCGTCTACACCGGGATCAGCATCGCCATCACCATCGCTTTCCAGGCCGACGTCGACGCCCAGGCGGGAGCCTACGCCACCGGCATCCTGGCCATGATGGTCTCAGCATCCGTGGCAGTGCTCATCTCCGCGATCCGTCGCCGACGAGCCCCGGCGATCACGGGATTCGCAGTGCTGACCGTGGTGCTCGGGTACGCGCTCGTCGACAACATCATCGAGAAGCCCGACGGACTCGCGATCTCGGCCATGTTCATCCTCGGCATCGTCGTCGTGTCCATCGTGTCGCGGGTGACGCGCACGACCGAGATCCGCGCCGAACGGATCGAGTTCGACGAGACCGCCCGCCGCTTCATCGGCGAATCGTTGCTGCACGATGGGCGCCTGAACATCGTCGCGAATCGTCCTGATGTCGGGGACGCCGCGGAGTACGAACAGAAGGAGCGCGCCCAGCGCCGGCTCAATCCGGTACCCGGTCGTGCCGACGTCCTGTTCCTCGAGATCCATGTCGTGGACCCGTCCGAGTTCCGCGAGGTGCTCCACGTGCGCGGCGTCGACGTGCACGGCCACCGCGTGCTCCGTGCGGACAGCCCTGCCGCGCCGAATGCCATCGCCGCCATCCTGGTCGCGATGCGGGATGCCGCGGGCGTCCGTCCGCACGCCTACTTCGAGTGGTCCGAGGGGAACCCGCTCCTGCACATGGTCCGCTACATCCTGCTCGGGCGAGGTGACACCGCCCCGGTGGTCCGCGAGATCCTCCGCGAGGTCGAGAAGGACCCGGCCGAGCGGCCCACCATCCACGTCGGCGGCTGAACCCGGGTCCTTCGGGGCGCCCCGAGGCGACCGCGTTCGCAATCCGTTCGGATCACCAGCGCGGCCGTTAGGGAACCGTGAGGATCGGCACGGTCGCCTACAGGCGGGTGTTGCATCGGATGCGCAGCCGAGCGCTGCACGCCCACCGCGATCGCGGCCGGCGGCCGTCGCATTCCGTGGAGTCCTCGTGCTCGATCTGATCTACGTCATCGCGGTCATCGCGGTGTTCGTTGTCATCGCCCTCATCGCGAAGGGGGTCGAGAAGCTGTGATCGTCTTCTCGGTGCTCACCGCCGCATTGGGCGTCGCCGCCGTGGCGTACCTCGTGTACGCCCTCGTCAAGCCTGAGCGGTTCTAGATGGGCGTGCTGCTCGCCGTCCTGCAGACGGCCACCCTCGTCCTGATCCTCGCGCTCGCCTACCGTCCGCTCGGCGATTACATGGCACGCCTCTACACCTCGACGGAGGACTGGCGGGTCGAGCGCGGGCTCTACCGTCTCGTCGGCGTCGACCCGCGAGCGGAGCAGTCGTGGACGGCGTACCTGCGCGGCGTCCTGGCATTCTCGCTCATCGGCGTGCTCATCGTCTATGTCCTCCAACGAGCCCAGGCGGTGCTTCCCTACTCGCTCGGCTTCCCCGCGGTGCCCGAAGGCCTGTCGTTCAACACCGCCGCCTCGTTCGTCACGAACACGAACTGGCAGTCGTACTCACCCGACGTCACGATGGGATACACCGTGCAGCTCGCCGGGCTCGCCGTGCAGAACTTCGTGTCGGCAGCGGTCGGCATCGCCGTCGCCATCGCAGTGGTGCGCGGATTCGCACGCACGAAGTCGGGCACGATCGGCAACTTCTGGGTCGACCTGTTCCGCGGTGCCTTCCGCCTGCTGCTGCCGCTCTCGATCGTCGCCGCGATCATCCTGATCATCGGTGGCGTCGTGCAGAACTTCAACGGCTTCACCGAGGTGTCGACGCTTGCGGGCAACACCCAGAACCTGCCCGGCGGGCCGGTCGCGTCGCAGGAAGCCATCAAGGAGCTCGGCACGAACGGAGGCGGATTCTTCAACGCCAATTCCGCGCATCCGTTCGAGAACCCCTCTGGGTGGACGAACCTCGTCGAGATCGCGCTCATGCTCGCCATCCCGTTCACGCTCCCGCGCACGTTCGGCCGGATGGTCGGCAGCAACCGGCAGGGCTATGCGATCCTCGCCACCATGGCGACGCTGTTCGTGGTCTCGCTCGTGACGATCAGCGCCCTCGAGCTGAACGGCGCGGGCACCGCGCCCGAGCTGGCCGGCGGCGCCATGGAGGGCAAGGAGCAGCGCTATGGCATCCTCGGCTCGACACTGTTCGCCTCGGCGTCGACGCTCACGTCGACCGGCGCCGTGAACTCGATGCACGACTCGTACACCGCCCTCGGCGGCATGATGCCGATGCTCAACATGATGCTCGGCGAGGTCGCGCCCGGCGGCACCGGCTCCGGCCTCTACGGCATGCTCGTGCTCGCCGTGATCGCCGTGTTCATCGCGGGGCTCCTGGTGGGCCGCACCCCCGAGTACCTCGGCAAGAAGATCGGTCCGCGCGAGATCAAGCTCGCGAGCCTCTACATCCTCGTCACCCCGATGCTCGTGCTGGCCGGCACCGCCCTCAGCTTCGCGATCCCCGGGGTCCGAGAGGACGTCGAGACGACCTCGATCTGGAACCCCGGGGTGCACGGCATGTCCGAGGTGCTCTACGCCTTCACGTCGGCGGCGAACAACAACGGCTCCGCCTTCGCGGGGCTCACGGCGAACACGCCGTGGCTCAACACGGCGCTCGGCGTGGCCATGCTGCTCGGCCGGTTCATCCCGATCGTGCTCGTGCTCGCCCTCGCCGGCAGCCTCGCCGCACAGGACCGGGTGCCCGCGACCGCGGGAACCCTGCCCACCTCCCGGCCGCAGTTCGTCGGCCTCCTCGTGGGAGTGACGATCATCGTGACCGCGCTCACCTACTTCCCCGTTCTCACGCTGGGTCCCCTGGCGGAAGGGCTGATCTGATCCATGTCCACCATCTCCGAAATGACCGGCCACACCCGGCGGCCGATGGGCTCCCCGTCGAAGCGTCCCGTGGGCGCCTTCGGCTCGACCCAGCTGTTCCGGGCGCTGCCCGGCGCGCTCCGCAAGCTCGACCCGCGACAGATGTGGCACAACCCCGTCATGTTCATCGTCGAGGTCGGGGCGGCGCTCACCACGGTGATCGCGATCGCCGAGCCGTTCCTCGGTGCACCGAGTACCTCTGGCGGCACCGCGGTGCCGGCGTCCTTCACCTGGGCGATCGCCGTCTGGCTGTGGCTCACGGTGGTCTTCGCGAACCTTGCGGAATCCGTGGCCGAAGGGCGCGGCAAGGCGCAGGCCGACACCCTGCGGCGAACCCGCACGTCGACCGTCGCGCACCTGGTCACGCGGTACGACGAGGTGACGGATGCCGCGGCCGAGCGCACGCCGATCACCGACGTCTCCTCGGGCGACCTCCGACTCGGCGACCTCGTCGTCGTGTCGGCGGGCGAGCCCATCCCCGGCGACGGCGACATCGTCTGGGGCATCGCCTCGGTGGACGAATCGGCGATCACCGGCGAGTCCGCTCCGGTCGTGCGTGAGTCGGGCGGCGACCGTTCCGCGGTCACCGGCGGCACGAGGGTGCTGTCGGACCGCATCGTGGTGCGCATCACGTCGAAGCCCGGCGAGACGTTCGTCGATCGCATGATCTCACTCGTCGAGGGTGCGTCGCGCCGGAAGACGCCGAACGAGATCGCCCTGAACATCTTGCTGGCGAGCCTGTCGATCATCTTCGTGATCGTCGCGCTCACGCTGAATCCCATTGCGTCCTACGCTGCCGCGCCGGCGTCGATCCCGGTGCTCATCGCCCTGCTCGTCTGCCTCATCCCCACGACGATCGGCGCCCTCCTCTCAGCGATCGGCATCGCCGGCATGGACCGGCTCGTGCAGCGCAACGTGCTCTCCATGTCCGGGCGCGCCGTCGAGGCCGCCGGCGACGTGACCACCCTGCTCCTCGACAAGACGGGCACCATCACCCACGGCAATCGCCAGGCGAGCGACTTCGTCCCGATGCCCGGTGTCGACGACGCCGAGCTCGAACGCGCCGCGGCCCTCGCCTCGCTCGCCGACCCGACGCCCGAGGGCTCGTCGATCGTTGCGCTCGCGGCCGACCGCGGCATCCGCTTCGACGAGGCGCCCGCCGGCGAAGTCGTGCCGTTCACGGCGCAGACGCGGATGTCGGGACTCAATCTCGCCGACGGTTCGATCGTGCGCAAGGGCGCCGGCTCGGCCGTGATGGCCTGGGTCGAGCTGGACGGCCCCATCTCCTCGAGCGAGCGCGAGGAGCTCGACCGGCGCGTCGGTACGATCTCGGTCAGCGGCGGCACGCCGCTCGTCGTCGCCGAGCGGAACGTTCACGGCCCGGCTCGGGTCCTCGGCGTCGTGCACCTGAAGGACATCGTCAAGGACGGCCTGCCCGAGCGGTTCTCGGAACTCCGCGCCATGGGCATCCGCACGGTCATGATCACCGGCGACAACCCGCTCACCGCCAAGGCCATCGCGGCCGAGGCCGGCGTCGACGACTACCTCGCCGAGGCGACGCCCGAGGACAAGATCGCGCTGATCCGCAGGGAGCAGGCCGGCGGCAACCTCGTGGCGATGACCGGCGACGGCACGAACGATGCGCCGGCCCTCGCCCAGGCGGATGTCGGCGTGGCGATGAACTCGGGCACGTCGGCCGCGAAGGAGGCCGGCAACATGGTCGACCTCGACTCCGACCCCACGAAGCTCATCGAGATCGTCGCCATCGGCAAGCAGCTGCTCATCACGCGCGGCGCCCTCACCACGTTCTCGATCGCCAATGACGTGGCCAAGTACTTCGCGATCATCCCGGCGATGTTCGCCGGCGTGTTCCCTGGCCTCGGAGTGCTCAATGTCATGCAGCTGAGCTCACCGTCATCGGCGGTGCTCTCGGCGATCGTCTTCAACGCGATCATCATCGTGATCCTCATCCCGCTCGCCCTGCGCGGCGTCAGGTACCGCCCGCTCGGCGCCTCCGCGATGCTCAACCGGAACCTGTTGATCTACGGCCTCGGCGGCATCATCGCGCCCTTCATCGGCATCAAGCTGATCGACCTCGTCATCGGCCTCATCCCCGGGTTCTGACCCGCGCTGAAAGGAACGGATACGACATGAGTACGACTCGCACGACGGCCCGCACCCACTGGGTGGCGATCCGCGCGATGCTGCTCTTCACCCTCGTGCTGGGCATCGGCTACACGGCGCTCATCACGGCCATCGGGCAGGTCGCCATGCCGGCGCAGGCGAACGGCTCGGTGGTGACCGTGGACGGCCGGGTCGTGGGTTCGACGCTCATCGGCCAGTCGTTCGCGAACGCCGACGGCGACCCGTTGCCTGAGTGGTTCCAGCCCCGCCCCTCCGCCGCCGGCGACGGGTACGACGCCGGCGCCTCAAGCGGGAGCAACCTCGGACCGGAGAACGCGGACCTCGTCGCCGCGATCGAGGAACGCCGAGCCCAGGTCGCCGCCTTCAACGACGTGCCCGAGGCCGACATCCCCGCCGACGCAGTGACGGCATCCGGCTCCGGACTGGACCCTCATATCAGTCCCGCGTACGCCCGGCTCCAAGCGGCCCGCGTCGCCGAGGCGAGGGGACTGCCGGCATCCGAGGTGCTGGGGCTCGTGGAGTCTAGGATTCAGGCACGGGACCTCGGGTACCTGGGCGAACCCACCGTGAACGTGCTGCAACTGAATCTCGCCCTCGCGGAACTCGGCTAGGAGCAGGCGGATGAGACGGGGGCGGCTGCGCGTGCTCCTCGGCGCCGCCCCCGGCGTCGGGAAGACCTACACGATGCTCGAAGAGGGCAAGCGTCTTCACGAGGAAGGCCGCGACGTCGTCGCCGCGTTCATCGAGACGCACGGCCGAGCCGCTACCGCCGCCATGGTCGAGGGGCTCGAATCGGTCCCACGTCGCCACGAGGAGCACCGCGGCCTCGGCCTGGAGGAACTGGACGTGGACGCCGTCCTCGCCAGGAAGCCCGAGATCGCCCTCGTCGACGAACTCGCCCACACCAACGCGCCCGGCTCGCGGCATCCGAAGCGCTGGCAGGACGTCGAGGACCTGCTCGCCGCCGGCATCGACGTCATCTCGACCGTGAACACCCAGCACATCGAGTCGCTCGGCGATGTCGTGCACGAGATCACGGGGGCGCAGCAGCGAGAGACCATCCCCGATTCGGTCCTCCGCTCCGCCGACCAGATCGAGGTGATCGACCTCGCACCGCAGGCGCTGCGCGACCGGCTCGCGAACGGACTCGTGTACCCCGCCGAACGCGTCGATGCCGCCCTGTCGAACTACTTCCGCCTCGGCAACCTGACGGCGCTTCGTGAGCTCACGCTGCTCTGGCTCGCGGACGAAGTGGAACAGGCGCTGAAGGCCTACCGTGCCGAGCACGGCATCACCGGCAAATGGGAGTCGAGAGAGCGGGTGGTCGTCGCCCTGACTGGCGGAGCCGAAGGTGAGACCCTGCTCCGACGTGGAGCGCGGATCGCCGCCCGCAGCTCCGGCGGCGAACTGCTCGCCGTGCACGTGACCACCCCTGACGGCCTCCGCGCCCGCGACCCCGAAGCCCTGGCCCGCCAGCGCACGCTCGTCGAGCAGCTCGGCGGCACCTTCCACCAGGTCGTCGGCGAGGACGTGCCCCGTGCACTCGTGGACTTCGCCAAGGCATCGGATGCCACGCAGCTGGTGATCGGCGTCAGCCGTCGCTCCCGTCTGTCCGCCGCATTCACCGGTCCGGGCATCGGCGCCACCGTGATCCGCGAATCGGGCGACATCGACGTGCACATCGTGACGCACGCGGCCGCGGGCTCCGCGGTCTCGCTCCCCCGCCTCGGCGGTGCCCTCAGTCGCGGGAGGCTCGTCGCCGGGTTCGCGATCGCGATCGTCCTGGGCCCGCTGCTCAGTCAGGTCCTCACGACCTTCCACACGGAGTCGTCGATCACCAGCGACGTGCTCGCCTACCAGCTGCTCGTCATCGTCGTGGCCTTGGTCGGCGGCATCTGGCCGGCACTGTTCGCGGCGATCCTCTCGGGCCTCACCCTCAACTTCCTCTTCATCGAGCCGCTCTACACCCTCACCATCGCCGAGCCGCGCCAGCTACTCGCCCTCGTCTTCTACGTCGCGAACGCCCTCCTCGTGAGCTACGTCGTCGACCAGGCCGCACGGCGCACCCGCGAGGCCCGCCGCGCCACCGCCGAGTCGCAGCTGCTCGCGGCCATGTCGGGCAGCGTGCTCCGCGGTGAGGACGCCCTGCAGGCGATGGTGACCCGCACGCGCGAGGCGTTCGGCCTCACAGGGGTCCGCCTTCTCGTCGACGGCGAAACCCGCGTGGCCGACGGTGAGCCGACCCGCGACGACCGCATCACGGACATCAGGATCGGCGCTCGAGGCGTGCTCGAACTGCACGGGCCTGACCTCGAGGCATCCGAGCGACGTCTGCTGCACGTGATCGCGACGCAGCTCGATGCCGCGATCGAGCACGGTGCGCTCGCGAGCGCCGCCGAGGCGGCCGATGATCTCGCCGCGACGGACCGGGTGCGCTCGGCCCTGTTGGCCGCCGTCGGCCATGACCTGCGCCGCCCGCTCACCTCGGCGTCAGCCGCGGTCAGCGCGCTTCGGTCGCCCGAGGTGACGCTACGACGGGAGGAGCGCGATGAACTCCTGGACACCGCAGCCGAGAGCCTCGATGCACTCGCCGACCTCGTCACCGACCTGCTCGACGTCAGCCGGGTGCAGGCAGGGGCGCTCGCGGTCTCGCTCGCACCCACCGAACTCGCGGACGTCGTCCTTCCCGCTCTCGATGAGCTCGCGCTCGGACCCGCCGAGGTGGAGCTGGGGCTGGCCGACGACGTCAGGCCCGTCCTCGCAGACGCTGGGCTGCTCCAGCGGGTCGTCGTGAACCTGCTCGCGAATGCGGTTCACCATTCCCCCGCGGGTGAACGGGTACTGATCGGGGCCAGCACCTTCCTCGGTCGTACCGAGCTGCGCGTCGTGGACCGCGGACCGGGAATCCCGGCCGAGCGCCGCGACGACATGTTCATGCCGTTCCAGCGGCTCGGCGACACCGACAACGAAACGGGCCTGGGCCTCGGCCTCGCGCTCTCGAAGGGGTTCGTCGAGGGGATGAACGGCACACTGGACGTCGAAGACACGCCGGGTGGCGGCCTCACCATGGTCGTCACCCTCCCCACTGCGGAGACGTCAGCATGAGGATCCTCGTCGCCGACGACGACGCCCAGCTGCAGCGCGCGCTGCGCATCACCCTCGCCTCACGCGGGTACGACGTGGTCGCCGCCCACGACGGCGCACAGGCGATCGAACTCGCTGCGAGCTCTCATCCCGACCTCGTGCTCCTCGACCTCGGGATGCCGCAGGTCGACGGCATGGATGTGATCCGGGCGGTGCGCGCCTGGTCCAACGTGCCGATCGTCGTCCTCTCGGGACGCACGGACTCCGCCGAGAAGGTCGAAGCACTCGACGCCGGCGCCGACGACTACGTCACCAAGCCGTTCGCCATGGACGAGCTCCTCGCGCGCATCAGGGCGCGCGCCCGCGCGGTGGAGGGAGGGGACGCGGATGCCGCGACGGTTGCCATCGGCGATCTCGTCGTTGACCTGGCAGCGAAGACGATCCGGTCGAGTGCCCGCGACGGCGAGCCCTCGGTCTCCGTTCACCTGACGCCCACGGAATGGCGACTGCTCGAGCTCTTCCTGAAGAACCCCGGCAAGCTCCTCACCCGCCAGATGCTGCTCGGGGAGGTGTGGGGGCCCTACCACGCCAACGACGCGGGATATCTCCGACTCTACGTCGCACAGCTGCGGCGCAAGCTCGAGCCCACGCCATCCGAACCGCGGCACTTCATGACTGCGCCCGGGATGGGCTACCGTTTCGAGCCGTGATGAGCGGTGTACGGGCAGCGGACCGATACCGGCCGCGTCGGAGAACCTCCTGACGCCGGCCGCACGAGGTGACGGTTCGAACGGTGGTTCTGGCCTCCGGGGGCTCGGGCGGAATGGTCCCCTGACTGTTCCGCGCCAACGCGTGGTTCCGCCCCCACCGTCGCCGTCACGCGACCCGCGCGCTGGCGCACCGCCGCGATGCGTCGCCGTCACACGACCGCGCGTACCCTGGCGCTCAGCCGGGCGAAGGCGCTCTCCGCGCCTCCGAGGAGCGAACCACCCTCGCGCACGGCCTGCTGCCACGCGTCGAGCACGTCGTGGCGGTCCATCGCCATGACCGCCTCCCACGGATCGTCCTGCTCAATGGGGACGCCACCCATGCCCCATCGCGCCGCCTCGTACAAGAGCGGGATCGCCGCGATACCGCGCTCCGTCGCCGAGTAGGTGACCTTGCGGGCATCCGTCTCGCTCGGGGTGCGCACAATGATTCCGCTGCGCTCGAGTCGGGCGAGGCGGTCGGCGAGCACGCTCGGACCGATGCGCTCCTCGGACCGAAGGAACTCCCCGAAGGTGTGCTTGCCGAGTGTGAGCAGGTCGCGCATGATCAGCAGCGACCAGCTGTCGCCGAAGGTCTCCACGGTGAAGTTGGTGGGGCAGGTCGACCGACCTTCGGCTCGCTTCATGCGTCGAGTCTACGGCATTGACTTTGATCATCAAAGTGACTTACGCTTCGATCATCGAAGTGAAACGGATGCCGCGGCGGCGGCCTGCAGCGGAGGAGCCACGATGAACGACACGACCCAGCCCGAGACGCACGATCTCGTCGTGAGCCGCGACATCCCCGCCCCCATCGAGGCGGCCTGGAAGTCGTGGACCGAACCCGACCGCGTGCTTCGGTGGTGGGGCCCGAACGGCTTCACCTGCACGGTCGCCGAGCTCGATGTGCGCGTCGGCGGCACGTCCCTCGTGTGCATGAGCGCCCCCGACTGGGGGTTCCCGGCGCTGTACAGCACCTGGGCATACACGCTCGTCGACGCACCGCACCGCCTCGAGTTCATCCACAACATCGCCGACGAGCACGGCGCCACGATCGACCCCGCGACCGTCGGGGCCGCGGGCATCCCGCGCGACGTGCGGCACGTCATCACGTTCGAGTCGATCGGCGACGACGCGACTCGACTCACCGTCACCGAACTCGGCTACATCGACCCCGAGCAGCTCGCGCTCTCGAAGAAGGGCCTCGAGGAGTCCCTCGACAAGCTCGTCGCGACCTACGTGTGAGCCCAGCCGTTCGGGCAGTTCCGTCCATGGGATGCGAGATGCGACATGTCGGATCCGTCAATGGCGCACCGAATAGCACAGGTGAAGCACCCGGTTGCCCTGAACCACTACGTCTGGGTCTTCCAGCAGGTGCTGCGAGTCGACGGAGCCGAAGTAGCGCTTGCCAGACCCGAGCACGACGGGTGCGACGTCCATGCGTACCTCGTCGACCAAACCTGCGGCGAGCATTTGGCCACCGACGTCGCCGGCGGCGACTTCGACAGTGCGGTCACCCGCGAGTTCCTGCGCCTTGGTCATGGCCGCCTCGATGTCGTGCACGAAGTGAAACGGCGCCTTGGGGTCCCAGCCCTCGGGCGCCGGCCGGTGTGTCACGACGACGACGTGGTCGATCCCGCTCGGGGGCGTCCCGTCCCAGCCGTCCGTGATGTCGAAGACGTGGCGGCCGGCGATGGTCACCCCGATCTGGTCCCAGTACGGCCGGATGTGGTCGTAGGACGCTTGCGACACGTTCAGTACGCCGCTGTCGTCCAACGGCACGTCACCACTGACCAACCATTCGAACAGTGGACCGGGGTCGTCGTTCTCAGCCGCAATGAAGCCATCCACCGACACCGACGCATTCATGACCACTTTCCCCATGGCTTCCTCCTCTGTTCCGAGTCCCAAGTCTCGTGTGTCGTGAGTGGTCGCTCTTGTAAGGAATCAATCGGCTGGCAGCGGCCAGCCTTCCAGCGCGTGGTCGGGATGTTCCCGTATGAAGCGTTGACGGGCTTCGACATACCGGGTCGGCGTGAGCCCGGTGAACTCCCGGAACTCGTGGACGAAGTGGGCCTGGTCGAAGTAGCCTGCGCGAGCGGCAACGTCGCCCCAGTCGACAGGTTCGGCGACGTCGAGCGCCAATACGGTGGCGGTGAATCGGTAGCTGCGCGCCAGCCGCTTCGGAGTGACGCCGATGACCTCCTTGAACCGCTTCGCCAAGTACGTGCTGCTGGCGCGGGCTGCCACGCCGAGGTCGCTGATCGGCACCGCTCCGCCGGTCTCCGCGATGGCGCCCGCCATGTGGCGGACGATGTCCAGGCCGTCGATCGGGCGCAGCCGTCGGACCAGTTCCTCCTCGAGCAACATCAGCATTTCGTGTGGTGCGTCCGTGAGGGTCACTCGGTGCCGCAACTCAGCGATAGCGGGCCGGCCCCAGATCTGCTCCACGGTCGCCGGTCGGTCGCACAGCTCGGCCGCGGGCATCGGAAGGAACGGTGCCAGCCCCCAGGGCTTGAAGTGGACGCCCACGGACCGGGTCGGGGTCGGGTAGCCGAACTCCCACGCACGGGTGGGCGTGGTGACCACGCAGCCGTCGGCGTACTCGGCCGTCTCGATGTCGATGCCTGCACGGATGAGAAACGGTGCGCCGAGGTTGACGATGAGCAACGGCGCGGGCGCCGCCGGCAGCATCAACCGGGAGTACGGCGGGGCACCCGCCAAGTAGTAGAGATCGTAGATCAGCCCGTCGAGCGGCGGACCGGGCACCCTCGACACATACTCCACACTCACATCATCGCCGACAGCCCACCTGGCATCACGCGCCGCACGACTGAGAAGTGCGGCGGTCGTCCCTCACTCCGCTCGTGGCCGCGTCAGCTTGAACCCGATCTCGGCGTTCCTGCGGCAGGGACGGTCACGGGGTCCTCGAGGTCTGCTCGCTAGCGGCGGGAGCAGCGCCTTTTGAGTTCAGCGCCGGCCTGTCGAGGCTGGCACGCACTATGGTCGGCGGCACAGGACGAACACACGGTTCCGGATGCCGCGAGCGGCGGCCCGCGGCATCCGTCAGTCAGCAGCCTCGGATCCCGACCCCACGCGGCGCTCCAAGGCCTCGATGACGGTCTCGGCGATATCGATGTCGTAGAGCCTCTCGACACTCTGGAACCCGCCGGGACTCTCCGCGTTGATCTCGACCACCTGGCTGCCGATCACGTCGATGCCCACGAGGAACATCCCATCGGCGACGAGCTTGTCGCCGATCGCCTCGACGATGCTCAGCTCCGCCTCACCGATCTCGAGGGGCACCGACCGACCTCCGGTGCTGATGTTCGCCCGCGGGTCGTTGCCGGTGGGCACGCGTCGGAAGGCGGCCGGCCTGCCGTCCCGCTCGAGGATGCGGCCCTCCAGCAGGAAGATTCGGGCATCGCCGTCCTTGGCTCCCTCGATGAACTCCTGGATGATGGCGTAGCCGTCCTGCAGCACCGCCTCCGTCATCTGCGCCAGGTTGGTCTCTCCCGGGCCCTCGATCATGAAGACGTTGCGGCCCTTGGCCCCGTACAGCGGTTTGACGACGCAGTGGCCGACCTCCTCGACGAACCGCTCGATGGCCTCCGGATCTCGTGTCACCAGCGACCGCGGGCGAACCTGCTCGGGGAACTCCTCCAAGTAGAGCTTGCTGGTCGCTCGATGGAGGGTGTGCGGGTCGTTCACCACCGTCACACCGCGGTCCGCGAGCATCTTTCCGAACACCACGCCCATCGGGCTGGCCCACGGGCGCTCCTGCAGGTCGTCGATCGACTCGTTGCGCAGGACGAGCGCATCGAGGTCATCCATGACGATCCGTTCGGCGTCGCGCGCCTTGATCCCCTCCATGAAGCTCGCGAGGGTGTCGTCGCTCTTCCACCTGGCGGCGCGAGCGGTGGCTGCGAACCGCCCGTCGCTGCTGCCGTGCTCGAGGTCACCGACGCCGACATACCAGGTCTCGTGCCCGCTCCTGGCTGCGGCCCTGGCGAGTCGCGTGGTCGCGTACTCGTCCACCTCGGTGTCGACGTCGTTGACGAGAAATGCGAGTTTCATGCTGCCACGTCTCCCTCGTAGAGGTCGGTGACCGTCGCGCCCGCGCGCAGCCTCTCCAGACGCTCTTGCGCACCGGGCACGTCCAGCCAGCGAGGCCGAACCCACGGCGGGTGGAGCACCTCGCGGTCGAGCAGGTCCTGCACCAGGGGGATGTGGTCCAACGCGAGCTTGCCGATCAGCAGGACGTCGAGGCGGCTGCCCTCGGCGAGGGCGTCGAGGATGCGCGTGATCCCGCGCAGGTAGATCGCGTCCTTCACCCAACCGCCCCCGACGACGACCCGGATGGCGATGGACCACGCGGTCCGTGCCGGTATCCGGTGGTCGGCCCGCAGCGACTCGAAGATATCCAGGAAACCGGCGCCGTCGAGCATCTTGCCGACCGCGACCACTCGCGCGGCGAGCACGCGCAGCCGTCGCGGGTCCAACCCGCCGGTCAGGTACTCGGCGAGCACAGCGAGGCCCTCCTGGGTCTCGTCGTAGCCGGGCAGGCCGATGGTCAGCAGGGTCAGTGGCTGCCGCGCGCCGTTCTGGTAGGTGACCACGTGGGTGCCGACCTCGTGGTGCAGCAACGGCTCGACCCGGTCGGCCCGGAAGGCGGCGGACTCCGGGATGAGCAGGCGGCCGAACGACACCATCAACTCGGAGATGTCATCCCGTACCTCGACGCGGACCGGGAAGTCGGGGTATACGGCGCGGTAGCGCTCGAACTCCGCACGGGCCGCGTCGGCGAACGCCCCGGCCGTGACGGTCTGGGTGCTGGGCGCCTGCGGCGGGATGGTCTCGAGCAGTTCCTCCGCCGCCGAGCCCAGCGGAGCGGCCACGGTTCCGTAGAGCTGGAGTGACCCGTACAGGAACCGTGACGTGTCGCGGTCCTCCAACGCGGTGATCTGCCGGGCGATCTCGTCCCTCTTCGCCCGGAAGAGCGTGTGCAGCGCCGGGTCGTCCACGTTCTCGACCTCGAGGTCGTACAGGTCGCGACGCGCGAGGTCGGGGTCGAAGTCCAACGGCCGCAGCCTCAGCGTGGGGGCAGTGCCGAAGTCACTGCGTTCGAAGTCCGCCCACGCCTCCGCCGCGTTGAGTGGCGTGACGTTGACGAGCAGGTTCACTCGGCGCTCGATCTCGGTGAGCCGGGCGTCGATGTCGAGTGCGGGCGCCAACTGCTCGGTCGGTGACGACATCTAGCCGCTCTCAGTCGCGTGCGCGGTCGATTCTCGACTGCTGATACTCGGATTCTCCGGCAGAGGAGTCATCGCGGTCGCCACCGCGAGCACGAGTATCACGGCGGCCATGAACGCGAGAATCAGGCCGCCGGCCTCTCGATCGGTGAGGACGTTCGGCGCGTGCGGGCCCTCCGTTGGCTTGGTCATCTACTTGTCTCCGTTTCGCGTTCGGGTCGCTACCGCGAGGTACGTGCTGCACTGACCCGGGCCCTTCGGGTCGTGTTCGCGGAGCGGACCCGGGTCAGCCAGCAGCCAGGCGCATGTACAGGCACCTGACACCACCGATCTAGCCCGGTCCCGTCGACAGCCGCCACCCCTTGACATTCGTTCGACATCGCGCAGGCGCTGATCCAGTGCACCCGGAGGTCACACGGACGGATCCCAGGCTGCGAGCTCATCGAAGATGCGACCGTCGCCTTGGAACTCGAGCGAGTCCAGCGTCGTGCGGCCGTAGAAGAACAGGACCAGGTCACTGGCCGTGCCCCGGGCGGAGGCGTCGGCGGTGTCGGGGTCCTCGCCCGCAGCGGGCGCGAGGCGGGCGACCTGTGCGCCGTCGCCGGACAGCCGGAGGCGCCAGGAGTGGCCCTCCGCGGCGTGGTAGTCGACGATGGCGGGGTCGTGTGGCCAGGCGACCGTCGTCGCGCAGAGGGTGAACTGGCAGTCGTCGAAACCGTCGAGGGCGATCTTCGCGGGTATCGGCTGCGGGGCACCCCCGATGAGCTGGACGTCGAAGGTGTGCACCGCGATCTCGTGGAGCTGGCGCCGCGCCCAAGCCCCGGAGGTCTGCGGTGACGGCGAGTCCGCCCACCATGTCCAGCAACCGCGATCGGGGCCCGCCTCGCGCAGCACACTCTCGAGGTGCTCGACGGACTCGACCCACCAGGCCAGGAGCGCCTCGCGCTCCCGGGGCGCACCCGTGTCGCCTCCCCATGCGGACTCCTCCGGCGGACCGTCCGCGGGCCCGGCGGTGACGATGGCGGCTGCCTTGCGCCGCCCCATGCCCACGTGTTGCACGTGATCGAACAGCGTCCGCGAGGGATGGGTCGGCATCTGAACGTCGAGGCTGGGTGCCGCGGCGACCGCAGCCCGGAACGCGGCCGACCGTTCGTCGATCAACCGCAGCTGATCAGGGAACGTGAGAATCTCGTGCATCCCGCCGTTCTACCACCGTGAGATGACTGTCGTTGAGCGACGAGGGTGACTATCGTCTGCCATGAGCGAGTCAAGCGAGCACAGGCTCCGCCTGACTGGCGGCCCGGTGAAAACGCGCTGCGCGTCAGAGGAGACCTACGCAATGAGACCGCTTCGATACTCGATCAACGTGACACTCGACGGCTGCTGCCATCACGAGGCGGGGCTTCCCCCGGACGAGGAGTCCATGCGCTACTGGACCGCGGAGATGGAGCGAGCCGATGCGTTGCTGTTCGGCCGGGTGACCTACGAAATGATGGAGTCGGCGTGGCGGAAGCCGGCTACGGGCACCTGGCCGGACTGGGTGGACGAGTGGGAGGTGCCATTCGCCGAGGCGATTGATCGGGCGAAGAAGTACGTCGTGTCGGCCACGCTGGACGGGGTCGATTGGAATGCCGAGCTGGTGCACGGCGGAGTGGGACAAGCGGTTCAACGACTCAAGCAGGAGCCAGGCGAGGGCCTGTGGGTCGGTGGGGTGACGCTCCCCCTCGCGTTGGCCGACCTGGGACTGATCGACGAGTACGAGTTCGTCGTGCAGCCGGTCCTCGCCGGACACGGACCGACGTTGCTCGCCGGCCTGCGTGAGCGCATTCAGCTCGAGCTCATCGATCGCCATGAATTCCGGTCGGGAGCGGTCGCCCTGCGCTACCGGCCTACGCGAGAAACGTCGTAGCCGCGATCGAACGCATCACTGGCGTGCACGGAAGTCGGCAATGCAGGATCGATACCCTCACGGGCAGACGCGCAACCTTCGTCCATCGAAGCTCACGATGTCGCCGAGCTGCAACTGCCGCCCGCGTCGTCGATCAACCTCGCCGTTCACGGCCACATATCCGTCGGTGATGGCCGCTTTCACGTCTCCACCGGAGTCGAGGAGTCCAGCGAACTTCAGGAACTGCCCGAGGCGAATGATCTCACCGCCGATCGGGACGTCGTCGATCGGCGCCTGGTTCGTCATCCCCGACCTACCAGACGATGCCGCCACCGACCGAGATGCCGGCCCACGTGAGCGCGATGAAGATCGCGGCGAACACGACGGGCGCGATGCCCTTGCCGCTGCGCGCGAGCCCCTTGAAGAGGGCGATCACGGCGAGGATCGCGGCGACGATCGAGAGCCCCCCACCGAGGATCAGCCCGATGAACAGCGGGATGGGCATGAGCACGAGGCCGGCCAGCGCGAACCAGAACGCGGCCCAGGCAACCGGATTGGAGGTGCGTTCGACAGAGGAGGTCATGCTTCATTATCTCGTTCCCGCAGCCCACAGCCCCGTCGCACCCACGCTGCTCATCCGGCTGCTTTCGCTAGACGCCCGTTTCGACCCAACTCACCGCGAGGAACGGGCTGTACACGTACACGACCTTGTCGCCCTTGCGGTCGATCTCGATCGTTCCCTTGCCCATGTTCATCGCATTGATGATCTGCGCCCGGACACCCTCCCACTCGTGCGCATCCCTGAAGCGGAATTTCGCGTAGTTCGGTGCGATGCTGCCGATATAGAGCGTGACGTCCGTTGCCATGTGACGCACTCTATCGAGGCCGCCGTGGGCGACATTCACCGCAGAACAACCTCGGAAGCCGTCACCGCTCAGCCCGGATCCCGCCCGTGGGTCGGTGTGGAAGTGTTGACCATATGCGTCCGAGCCCGCCGCCCGACACCGCGCTGCAGGCGTTCGGTGTTCGTCACGCCCGACCCATGATGGGCGGGCAAGGCGAGTCCTGGGGAGCGAACGGTCTGGTGTTCAAACGGCACCGCTCGACGGGGGAGCTCGAGTGGCTCGAGTCACTCCCCGTGACCACCTCCGTGCGTACCGCGAAACCTGTTCGATCAGATGACGGTCGCCTCGTCGTCGACGGATGGTCCGCCATGCCCTACCTCGTCGGCGCCCATGCCCCAAGGCGATGGCGAGAGATCGCGCAAGCAGGACGCTCACTCAGCCGCGAGCTCAACGGGATGGTCGAGCCCGAGTGGATGCGAAGTCGCACCGATCCTTGGGCGGAGGCGGACCGCATGGCGTGGGATGACGAGGCGCTGCCGAAGAATGCGCCGCGCTGGCTGCAGGCGCTGGCCGATCGACGCACGCCACTCGACCTGCCGCGGCCGCTCATCCATGGCGACTTGACCGGCAACGTCCTCTTCGAGCAAGGGCTGCCGCCCGCAGTCATCGACCTCAGCCCGTACTTCCGACCCTCGGAGTACGCGGTCGCCATCATCGTGGTCGACGCCGTGTGCTTCGAGGGGGCACCTCCCCGCACCCGACGACTGCTCACCGACGACGACGCAGACCAGTTGCTTCTTCGCGCCGTCCTCTTCCGAGCCCTCACCGACCTCGTGCGCGACCATGCCGTCGCCAAAGGCCCCTACACATCCGCACTCGCCCTGCTCGAGACACAACGGTGAACGACCCTCGCCCCGAGCCGACTAGGGCGAGTCGAGGCAGGTGACTTGGGCGACCCAACTGTAGCCGTAGTCCCGGTTGCCGTACACGACCGGCGTGGCCTCGTACGCGATGACATCGCGGATCTCGATCGTCTCCGTGAAATCCGGAGCGAGGGCGTTCATGTCGTCGCTGAAACCGAGCGCCACCTGCATGGTCTCGCAGTCCGCTTCGGTGAACAGGGCATTCTGCCAGCACGCGCCGTCGAACTCGGTCGGGCACTGCGCGTCGTATCGGCCGTCGTAGTAGATCTCGAGCGCGGCGAAGAACGCGTAGTTCGTCTCACCCGACTGGTACCGATCCATCGAGGAGTCCTCGATGGCCTCCTGCGCGGTGGCGGCAGCCTGCGTCACGAGATTCACGGCACCGATCATCCCGAACGTGATGAGCGCGAGGAGAGCGACACCACCGGCGACGATGCCGGCGATCGCCCCGCCCGACAGACTCCGCTTGCGCGGCAGTGCGCTCGCGGCATCCGTCGTCGACGCCGCGCCGGCCCCCTGCAACAGCACATGCCGCGCCGTCGCGAGCGTGCCCGCCCACTGCTCGGCCTCGCGTCGCTGCGTCGCATCCTGATATCGCGACGGATGCCGCGCCCAATACTCCTCGGAGTAGGCCCGCTCGACGAGCTCGACGGTCAGGGGCGCATCGTGGGGAATGCGCAGCACCTGCCGCGCCGAGATCGGATCCACAGGCCGATCTTGCCAGAAACGATCGACTCGACCGCACGACGGTCGCCGACCGGGCAAGGGCTATGGTCTGACTGGTGACCAGAGTCGTTCTGATGTGCGGGCCAGCGGGTTCAGGAAAGTCGACCGTCGCGAGGCGGCTAGAAGCGCAGGGCATGGTCCGCCTTTCATTCGACCAGGAAGCCTGGCGACGCGGGATCCAGGCGATGCCCCTCCCGACCGACGTGCACGAGCAGATCGAGCAAGAGCTCCGTGCTCGCCTCCTCGCGCTCGTCGCGGCCGGCGCAGACGTGGTGCTCGACTTCTCGTTCTGGTCAAAGCGTGCCCGCCTCGAATATCGGGACTTGCTGCGCCCACTTGGAGTGGTGCCCGTGACGATCTATCTCGCGACGCCGCGAGCAGTCGCACTGGAACGGATGGAAGCGCGGAGTCAGGAGCACGCCGACGACTACGCGCTTCCCGCAGACGTCGCGGCCGAGTACTTCGACCACTTCGAGCCTCCGACCGCCGATGAAGGTCCGCTGATCGTCCTCGGTGCGGCGCCGGCGGCTCCCGAGCCGTCGCCGAGCACGCGCTCGCGGAACGTGCGCGTGGCCGAGTAGGCGGCGGCAAGCCGGAACCAGTCGCCCACCGGGTTCTGGGGAGTCTGATCGGTCGTCGACCGCGATCATTGTTGACCAATTCCGTGCTGGATTGTTGATCAATCTCCGCAAGCACCGTAGGTTCCTTAGTGACCGCAGATATCCCGGAATCCACCGGAGCGGCCGGGATATCGGTGCGCCGTTCGGCCTTCCCACGAAGCCGAACGGCGTGAGCGTCCGACGTCCCAGTACTCCATCAGGAGCGCCCATCACCCTCACGGGACAGCGTTGTCTGCAATCGGGAAAGCGCTATCCTCGGACGGAAGGACCTCAGTGAAATCCAGAATTCTCGCCATCGCAGGCACGGTGGCCATCGCCGCACCGCTGGCACTCGGCACGGCCGGTGCCGCCAGCGCTGTCCCGACCGACAACCCGGCAGTCACGCTCGTCGACAACGCGACCGCGCCGATCTACGACTACGCCGACGCCATTCGCGAGACGGTATGGGTCACCGCGCCCGACCTCGACGGTGACGGAGTCGAGGAGCGGATCGCCACCGACATCATCCGGCCCCACGAACTGGACGGCAACGCGCGGGTCCCGATCATCATGGACGCCAGCCCGTACTACCTGAGCTCGGGACGTGGCAACGAGGCCGAGCGCAAGGAGTACGACGCCGACGGCAACCTCGTCAAGTTCCCGCTGTACTACGACAACTACTTCGTGCCCCGCGGCTACGCCTATGTCGCCGTCGACATGGCCGGCACCGCCCGTTCGACCGGCTGCACCGACGAGGGCGGCCGCTCCGACATCGAGTCGGTCAAGGCAGTCGTCGAGTGGCTGGGCGGCAAGGGCGTCGCGTATGACGCCGCCGGCGCGGTCGTCGACGCAGACTGGAGCAACGGCAAGACCGGCATGATCGGCAAGTCCTATGACGGGACGCTCGCCAACGGTGTCGCTGCCACCGGCGTCGACGGCTTGAAGACGATCGTGCCGATCAGCGCGATCAGCTCGTGGTACGACTACAACCGCTGGCAGGGCGCGGTGAAGTCCAACAACTACCCGAGCAGCCTGTCCCGGTCCGTCGCATCCAATCGGACCATCGCCACCGACTGCTCGGCGCGGCTGAACTGGATGAACGCCAACGACGGTGATGAGACCGGTGCCTACACCGACTTCTGGGCCGAGCGCGACTACCGGGAGGGCACCTACTACGACGTGTCCCAGGTGAAGGCCAGCGTGTTCATCGTGCACGGACTGCAGGACACCAACGTCAAGACGATGAATGCCTCGAAGTGGTGGGACGACCTCGGCGAGCAGGGCGTCGTCCGCAAGATGTGGCTCACCCGCCTCGGGCACGTGGACCCCTTCGACTCCGAGCGTTCCCTGTGGGTCGACACCCTCCACCGGTGGTTCGACCACGAGCTCATGGACATCGACAACGGCATCGACCGTGAGCCCGCCGTGAGCGTGGAGACCGCGCCGAACCAGTGGGAGCAGTCACCGACCTGGCCGATCTCGTCGGCCCGCACCCAGACGCTGAACCTTCACTCCGACGGCACGCTCATGCTGGGCAGGCAGGACCGCTCCACGGCCAGCTACGTCAACTCCACGTCGCTGAGCGAGGCGAACGCGGTCAAGATCGGCGACAACGCCAACCGGCTCCAGTTCCTCACCGGTACGACCAAGCACGACGTCCGGATCTCGGGAACGCCGACGCTCGACCTCGACGTCACGCACGGCGCTCCGGTCGGACAGGTGTCGGTCATGCTGGTCGACTACGGCGTGATGGACCGCGTCAGCACCTCCGGCGACGGCGCCCAGACGCTGGGCACGGAGTCCTGCTGGGGTCCGGCGACCGCAACGGATGACGCCTGCTACTACGACGTCGCCAAGCGCCTCGCGAGCACCGAACTGCAGGTACTGGCCCGCGGCTGGGCACGCCTGGATGGGGCCGGCAACCACAAGGTCACCGTCGAACTGGCTGCCAACGACGTCGTCGTCCCGGCAGGTCACCAGCTCGGCCTCGTGATCAGCGGCAGCCGCAACGGCGTCCTCGCGGTCGACACGGCGGCGACGACCTATACGGTCAGCCTCAGCGGTTCGAAGCTGAACCTTCCCGTCTCGGGTCCGATGGCCGGGTTCGGCCCAGGGCACCTGACCGCGAAGGACACCGAGAACCTGAGTCCGGGAACCCTGGCCAACCTCGACGAGACGGTGTGGCCCGGTAACTGACGCGCTGCAGGGAGGCGCACGCCGCTCGTCGGCGACCAGGCCCGCTCAGGGAGCTCAGCGGCACACGGCCGGTTCCGTGTGCCGCTGGGCTTCGGGGCCGGACCTGCACGCCTCCGTCGAGACGTACGACTGCTACGAACCGCTCACGCCCGCAGCGGACACGTCGACGCAGATGACTCCCTCGTTGCCGTCCTGATCGGCGATCACCGTGAGGGATGGCGCATCGCTGTCATCGATGACGGTCCCGCCGGCGGCGAGAGCGGCGGCCACGCGTTGCTCGGCAACCTCGGGCGCCACGTAGACCTCGACGTGGAACCGCTGACGCCGGGCCTCATGGTCATCGGCTTCGCCGAACCACAGGTTCGGCACTCGTCCCGTGGCGTCGCGGATCTCGTCGCTCGGGGTCCCGCGCCCCTGGGACTCGGCGCTGCCGGTCAGGAGGGCGGCCCACACCGGCGCGATGGTCGCGGAGTGGGCCGTGTCGAGACCGAACTCGATGTCGCTCACCGAGGCCGGCTCGGCGACGACCTCGTGGTCTGCGGCGATCTCGGTGATCCGTCGCGCGAGGTCGATGTCCTGCTGGGTCACCCATTCGACGACATGTTCAGCGCCCTCGTCGTCGCGGTAGATGGCGTCATCGCTGACGAGCTTGAGGTCGACGTAGCCATTGCCCATCGACACCCGCGGGTGATGGCCGAGGGCGTCGCCCGCCTCGCCCACCGCGACGACGAACCGTGCGCCGGTGCCGAAGTCGTCGACCACGTACCGGGCATGAAGCCCTTGGGCCAGCTTGCGCCAGTCGGTAAGATTTTCCGCGGCGATCTGTTCGCCCTTCAGCATGTCCATGGACGCGGAGTCTAACCATGGTTCAGCGCAGCGGCACCCGCGCGGGCATCGGAGTCCACGCCACCGCGGCGGTCATCGGTGCGTTCGTGACGGGCTGACTCGAGCCCGACTCGACGCCGTCGCGAGTCCCACGGGAACCGGCGTCAGCCGAGCGCCGGTGCGACCGTCGTGCGCATCACGGTCTTGCTCTTGCCGATGTGGCGCTCGAACGTGAATCCGGCCTTCTCGAACATGGCCCTCGTGCCGTTGTGAAGGAACGAGGACGACGTCTTCTTGCCGGGGACCAGCTCGTTGGGGAAGGACACGACCTCGCCCCCGCCGGCCTGCGCGATCAGCTCGAGCGCTCCATCCAGCGCCTCCCGTGCCACGCCCGACCGGCGGTGGTCTCGGTCGACGAAGAAGCACGTGATGCGCCACGGTGCCGGCTTGGTCTCGCCCGCGTCGTACTGCTTGCGGTGGTAGATGTTCGGCAGTTCGAGCGGACTGCCGTATTCGCACCACGCGATCGCATCGTCGCCGTCGAAGACGAGCGCGGCGTGCGCGACGCCCTCCGCGACCAATCGCTGCTTGAACGTGGGCCGGTCGTACTCGTCCTTCACGGTGTGTTCCGTGTCGTCGTGGAAATACGAGCAGTAGCACCCGCCCCAGACCCCGTTGTGCTTCTGCGCGAGCGCGAGCCAGGCCGGGAAGGTCTCGAGGGTGAGTGGCTTGATCACGTGCGACGTCGTCACGTCGACCTCGCCGCTCGGGTCGATCCGAGTGGTCGACCTCGGCGGATCACCCTGCACTCGCGTTCCATGCCGTCATCCTGCCAGCATCACCGGGGGATGTCACCGCTCTCATCGCGCCCCCGAAGGGCGCCCGGTCATCCGGGCACCACGACCCGATCGCCGGGGCGCAATTCGGCGTCGTATCGTGGAAGACGGGAAATCCGACGCCGCGAGGGAGGTCGAGGATGAGCGAGGATCCCCAGCGCGCCGCGTCGCAGTACCGGCTCGATCGACTCGCCCGGGAAGAGGCGATCGCCCGCGGCGAAGAGCCCGATGTCGCCGACGCGGCATCCGAGTCACCTCGATCGTTCACGCAGGCCGAGCGGTCGGCGTATGTGGAGAACGCGATCCAGCAGGCCATCAGGCGCGGCGAGTTCGACAACCTCCCCGGCGCCGGAAAGCCGCTCGAGGGCTTGACCGGGCAGCACGACCCTGACTGGTGGATTCGTCGCAAGATCGAGCGCGAGCAACTGACCGGATTGGGTCCGCCCGCGCTCACCCTGCGAGTCGAGAGCGCCCAGCTCGAGGCCACCCTCGACCGAATGCACCGCGAATCCGAGGTGCGCGAGGCAGTCGAGGACTTCAACCGGAGGGTGATCGAGGCGCGCCGCCAGCTGCTCGGCGGCCCGCCCGTCGTGACCCCGACTCGGGATCCCGGCGACGAGATCCGTGCATGGCGCGAGCGTCGCGATGCCCGACACCGCGAGAAGACCGCGGAGCGAGAACAACTCGAGCGGCAGCAGAAGACGGCACGACCTCGGTGGTGGCGCCGTCGCGGCTGAGGGCGACGGAGACCGGCGCGGGTGGGCTAGCGGCTCGCTTCCGCGCCGTCGTCGTCCCGGCCCCAGCAGACGGACGCCGAAGCTCAGCCCGCGCGAGGGGTGAGCTGCAGGACGGGGATCCGGCGATCGGTCTTCGTGAGGTACTCGCCGAATTGCGGCTCCTCGGCTGCGATGGCGCTGTAGGCGTCCCGCCACTCGTCGCCCGTGATCTCGGTCGCCGTCACCGGCACGGTCACCACCTCGCCGTCCACGAGCGCTTCGATCTCGAACGACGGGTTCGCCCGCAGGTTGTGGTACCAGGCAGGGTTCTCCGGCGTGCCACCCTTCGACGCCACCACCCGCCAGCCGTGCTCGTTCCGGAAGCCGACCACTGGGTTCAGACGCGTCTCGCCGGACTTCGCCCCGATGGAGTGCAGGACGATCAGCTTGGGACCCCAGTAGTTCTCGGTGCCCTTGCTGCTGCGAAATTCTTCGATGACGTCGTCATTCCATCCCATGTGAGCGTCAACGCGGGCGCAGGCTGGAATCTTCCGAGTCCTGCCGACCAGTCGCTGCCGCAGAACGGGCCGCTCACTCGGTGATCGTGCCGGTGAAGACCTCTCGACCCGAGTCGGGACAGGCCGATCGCCGCGATCGCGACGACCACCCTGGTCATGACCGGATGCCGCCGCTACACCTCTTGGCCGAAGAACGCCGCGATGCGCCGCTGCCAGGCCACGAGGACGCGAGGGGATCGTGCCGACGTGCGGTCTCGCGCCTGGCCGGACCGGCCGCGACCGGCGACTGCGCCCTGCGCCGCACGGCCGTGACGGGCCTTGCCCTGGTGCCCCGCCGGGCGGTCCTCGTGTTCGGCAACCCCAGCGAGGCGATGGGTCGCCTGGTGCAGCGTCTCGACGAGCGAGTGGTGGTCAGTCATCATCGGTCACTTCCTCTTCGTCGCGGTCTCTCACCGATCGATGGCACTCTATCACCGATAGAGGCATTGCTCAATCATTGATAGAGTGACGCAGGAGGTGGGGCCGGTGGCATTGGACAAGCGGCAGATCGTCACCGAGGCGCTCGCCCTGCTCGACGCCGACGGCCTCGACGGGGTGACGCTGCGCAAGCTCGCGGCGCGCCTCGGCGTGCAGCAGCCCACCCTGTACTGGCACCTGCCCAACAAGGCGGCCCTGATCACGGCGATCGCCGACGCCATCCTCGAACACGAGTTCCCCGAGATGACGCCGCCGAAGCCCGAAGAACGCTGGGAGCACTGGCTGACGGGCCTGGCGGAGCGGTTGCGCCGCGCGCTCCTCGCCCATCCCGACGGCGCTCGGATCATCTCCACGTCGCAGGCGTCCCTGAGGATGGCCGCCATCTCGGAACTCGCGATCAGCACCCTGGTCGCCCGTGACGTTCCCCTGCGACAGGCGCGCCTGATCGTCCTGACCGTGGAGCACTTCACCGTCGGCCACGTCCTGGAGGAACAGTCGGGCCCGGCCACCGCGGGCTCCACCCAGGATTTCGACCTGGAGGCCTTCGCGAACGCCTACCCGACGGTCATCGCCGGCATCGCCGAGTACTTCCAGGACGACCGCACGCCCGATGACCTGTTCCGCGACTGCTTGGGCGTGATCATCCGAGGCGCAGCCGTGACGGCCGGCCTGACCTCCTGACCGACGCCGGCACCGACGCCGGCACGAGCGTCGAGCGGATGCCGCGTGCGCCCCGCACCGACGCACGCGTTCAGGCCCGTCCGAGCCACTCCCGGGCTGCCGCGACCAGGGCGACCACGCCCGCCTCCAGTGTCGGATCGATGAGCGGCGCGAAGTGCGGCGAGTGGTTCGACGGGATGTCGTCGGGCATGCGGCCAGTGGCGAGCGCGTCGCCGAAGAGCGAGGGATCGGATCCTCCGAGGAACCAGTAGACGAGCGGCACGCCGGCTGCCGACGCCAGGATGCCCACGTCTTCACTGCCCGAGACGACACCGGGATCGAAGACGCGATCGTCGCCGAGCGCGGCCCGCAGGGCGGCGGCCGTGCGCTCGGTCGCGGCCGGCTCGTTGACGGTGAGGGGGAACCGCTCGTCGAAGACGATCTCGGGCTCGCGCGGTGCACCGGATGCCGCGGCCTCCGCCTTCACGATGCGCTCGATCGAGGCCAGCACCTTCGTGCGCACGTGCTCGTCGAAGCTGCGGACGCTGAGCCCGAGCGTCGCCTGGGCCGGGATGATGTTGTGCTTCGTGCCGGCGTGGATCTGCCCCACCGTCACCACCGCGGCATCCGTCGCAGCGAGCTCCCTGGCGACGATGCCCTGCAGCCGCATCGTCGTCGCGGCGGCGAGGTAGACGGGGTCGACCGTCGTCTCGGGCCTGGACCCGTGACCACCGGTGCCGTGCAGGTGCACCGTCAGCGAGTCGGCCGCGGCCATCGCGACGCCCGCGTGCACGGCCGCGAACCCGGCGGGAAAGGGTCCGACATGCTGGCCGAGCACCACATCGGGCGTCGGCACGCGACCGTACAGGGCGTCGTCGACCATCGCCTGCGCGCCGCCGCCCCACTCCTCGGCGGGCTGGAACAGGACGACCAGCGTCCCGGTCCACGAGGCGCGGTCGGCGATGAGCCGTTCGCTCGCGCCGAGCAGGCACGTGACATGCACGTCGTGGCCGCACGCGTGCATGACCGGCACGTCGTGGCCGTCGGGGTCGGTGCCGCGCGCGATGCTCGCGTACGGCAGGCCGGTCGCCTCGAGCACGGGGAGGCCGTCCATGTCGGCGCGGAGGAGCACGGTCGGTCCGTCGCCGTTCTCGAGCACGCCGACGACGCCGGTGCGGCCGATGCCTGCGGTCACGTCGAACCCGAACCGGGCGAGCGTCTCGGCGACGACTCCCGCGGTGCGGTGCTCCTGGAACGACAGCTCGGGATTGGCGTGCAGGTCGCGATAGACCGCGGCGAGATCGAGGCTCATGTCGGTCAGCCTACGTCGGGCCATTCGCCCGACTGCGGCGACCCCCGGTGCGCGCCGGGTGCCGTGCCGAGCACGCCGACGAGGTACGCATGGCGCTGACGGATGAGCCGGCGCAGGTAGGGCACGAGCCGATCCTGTCACGCTCGATAGGCTCGCGATGCGGCCGCCGAGCCGAACCGAGACGGGGAGAGCATGATGCAGGACAGCCCGGTCGCCGTGGTGGCGGGCGCGAGCGGCTTCGTCGGCACCGCACTGGTGCGCGCACTTGCCGACGACGGGTACTCGGTGCGACGTATCGGCCGAACCGGCGACGTCACCTGGGGCGATCCGGTCGGCATCGCCCGCGCGATCGATGGGTCGGCCGTGCTCGTGAACATGGCCGGCAAGTCGGTGAACTGCCGCTACACCGACTCGAATCGCAACGAGATCCTCCGGTCGCGGATCGACACGACCCGTGCGCTCCGGGAGGCGGTGCAGGCGGCCGCCGAACCTCCGCACGTGTGGTTCAACGCCTCGACGGCGACCATCTACCGCCATGCCATGGATCGCCCGAACGATGAGCTCGACGGCGAGCTCGGCGAGGGATTCTCCGTCGACGTCGCCCGCAACTGGGAGCGGGAGTTCTTCGCCGGAGACCTGCCCCGAACCCGCCGCGTCGCCCTCCGAATGGCGATCGTGCTCGGCGACGGGCCGGCGACGAACACGCTGCTCACCCTCGCGCGCCTCGGCCTCGGCGGCCCGCAGATCGACGGCTGGTGGTTCGCCCACCGTCGCTACCGCGGCATCGGTCCGACGCCGACCGGCGACGGCACGGCGAGATGGCATCGCACGCGCGGTCGCCAGAAGTTCAGCTGGGTGCACCTCGACGACGTCATCGGCGCGGTGCGGTTCCTTCGCGACCGCGACGACATCTCGGGCCCGGTGAACATCGCCGGCCCCAACCCCAGCGACAATCGCACCCTGATGCGCCACCTGCGCGAGCGCGTGGGAGTGCCCGTGGGGCTCCCCGCATGGCGATGGATGCTCGAGCCCGCGATGTGGGTCCTGCGAACCGAGCCCGAACTGGTGCTCAAGAGCCGGTGGGTGGTCCCGCACACCCTCACCGCCGCCGGGTTCACCTTCCAGCACCCCGACCTGCGCGACGCGATCGAGCACGTCGCAGTCCGCTAGCCGGCCGCTGACCGTGCTAGCGTTCTGGCAATCGTGACCGACCAGCCGGAGGTGAGACCCATGAACGCAGTATCCGTATCGGGTGCTCCCCCGCAGTCCACGATGCCGCGACCCAGGTAGTCGCACCGGGAGCGCCGACAGGCACATCGCGAAAGGCGACTCCCATGGACACCACACCTCCTTCCGACACCACACCCCGTTCGACGTCACCCGACGAGGCGACCGCCGCGACCACTCGGGCGCTGGTGCTCGCCGGTGCCGGAGCCGCCGGCAATGCCTGGCAGCTCGGCCTCATCGCCGGCCTGTACGAGGCCGGGCTCGATCTCACCGAGGCCGATCTCATCATCGGCACGTCGGCGGGTTCGACGGTGGCCGCCCAGATCACCAGCGGCATGCGGCCGGCCGAGCTGTACGCCGCCATCCTCGCCGAGCCGCCGCTGCCGCCACGGCCGCCCCGACCAGAGGCCGACACCTCCGCATCGGACGCGGGACGCCCGGCGCAGCTCTCCGGACCGGGCTACATGAGCTGGTCCGACGAGATCATCGCTGCCGCGACGGATGCCGCGGACATGCGTCGCCGGATGGGCGCCGCCGCGCTCGAACGGGACACCTCCGGCGGGGCATCCGGTGCTCGATGGCGCGACATCGTCGCGGCTCGGCTCCCAAGCCACCAGTGGCCGGAACAACGGGTGCTGATCCCGGCACTGGATGCGCAGATGGGGGAACCGGTGGTGTTCGACCGTCACTCGGGGGTCGACCTGGTGGACGCCGTCGCCGCCAGCACCTCGGCGATGACGCCCTACCCGATCGGCGAGCGCCGGTACCTGAACGGCGGCTATCGACGCAGCTCGAACGCGGACCTCGCGACCGGCTCGGCACGGGTCGTCGTGCTGGAGCCCTTCGGCGGCAGGTCGCGGACCCCGTTGGAGTGGGGCATGGATCTCGCGACGCAGGTCGGCGAGCTGCGGGCCGCGGGCAGCCGGGTCGAGACGGTCTTCCCGGATGCCGGGTCAGGCGACGTGTTCAACGCGAATGCGCTGGACCCGTCGACGCGCCTTCCCGCGGCACGTGGCGGCTACGCGCAGGGCCGGGCGCTCGCCGAGCGACTCAGCGTGTTCTGGCGCTGAGCCCCCCGGCGCCCGGCCGGGCCGCTACTCCGCGCGTTCCACCGGCAGCCACAGCTCGCAGGTCGCCGTGCTGAAGTCGGCGGCGCGGTCGCGGATGGCCACCATCGACGGTCCGGGTCGCAGCCGCCACGGGTTCGAGGGGAACCAGTCGGTGGCGGTCGCTGCCCATGTGGACTGCAGGGCCGCGGGGTAGGGGCCCGAGGTGTGGAACACGGCCCAGGTACCGGCAGGCACGTCGATCGCATCGAGGTCGTCGGGCACGGGCGTCGTCTCGGTGACCGCGACCCCGTGCAGGTAGGTCAGCTCGCTGCCCTCGGCGTAGTCGGGCTCCACGTCGGCGCTCACCTGGAGCAGCCCGGCGGGCTCGGTGTCGCCGAGCTCCTTGAGGCGAGCGTGCTCGGTGGCGGGGAGCGATGCGATGTGCGCCTGGATGTGCGGATTGGCGCCGTGGTGGATGAGCGGCACTCGGGCCGAGTGGCCGACGAGCCGGAACGCCGGTCGTTCGGCGATGCTGGTGTCCATCGTGGTGTTCCCTTCTACGGTCAGGCGGAACCTGAGCTGCGGTTGCGTTCGAAGGGGACCGCCGTTGCGGCGCACGTCACCAGGACTGACGCCGTGCACCGATCGGAATGCTCGGTTGAAGGCCTCGGTGGAGCCGTAGCCGTACCGCACTGCGATCCCGAGCAGGTCGCCGTCGCCGAGCACGTCGGCGACGGCGACCGCCATGCGGCGTCGACGGATGTACTCCGACACCGGCATGCCGGCGAGCGACGAGAACATCCGCCGGAGGTGGTACTCGGTCGTGCCGTGACGTGACGCCAGCCCGGCGATGTCGATCTCCTCGGTGAGGTGGTCCTCGATGAACTCGACGAGCCGGTTGAGCGCTGCGATCACGGTGTCCCCTTTCACCATCAACCCTGCTGGTCGGAGCAGGCCCGCACCCGACTCTCGCGGTCCGATGCGGTCGGGCCTCACTCCCGCCCGAACCAACGCGTGAGCGCAGCGATGAGCGGCTCGCCCGCACCCGGATCCACCCAGGCCACGTGACCGTCGGGCCGCACGAGCACGGCGGACGGCGGCGCCACCTCCCCCAGCACGGGCAGTTCCCACGGCCCCGAGTACCGCGCGTCCGCGACGCGGACCCGGTCGGTCCACGATCCGATGTCGAGCCGCCCCGCCTCGGCGAAGTTCAGCAGCACGGGCTCGGCTCCATGCAGCAGTTCGAAGACCCGGATCGGGCCTGCCGCGGTCTCGAGGTCGAGGTCGGGCATCCGTCGTCCCAGCAGCGGATGCCCCTCGCCGAGGTCGTACACGACGTCGAGGCCGTGGATGAGCCCGGCCACCTCGTTGCGGGCGGGAATCGTCGCCATGACGTCGCCGAGGATGCCGTTCAGGGCGGCGGTGCGCGGATCGTTGCGCTGCAGCACCGTCTGGGCCATCGACAGGCTGAGGGCCCGTGCGCCCGCCGGGTGCCGCTCCGCGTGATAGGTGTCGAGCAGCGAATCGGGCGAGGTGCCCTGCACGACCCGGGCGAGCTTCCAGCCGAGGTTCACCGCGTCCTGGATGCCCAGCCCGATGCCCTGTCCCCCGGCGGGATAGTGGATGTGCGCAGCGTCGCCGACGAGCAGCACCCGGCCGTCGCGATACGTCGCGGCCTGGCGCGTGGCATCCGTGAACCGGGAGATCCAGGTCGGGTCGTGGACGCCGAAGTCCGTGCCGTAGACCGCGACGAGCGCAGCGCTGAGGTCAGCGAGCGTCGCTTCGCCGATCCCGCCGAGCCGCCGCTCGGTCGTGACCACCCGGTACCTGCGCCCGTCCTCCATCAGGCTGAGCGCGTGGATTCCCAGTTCGTCCTGGACGAAGCCGGCCGGCGGCTCCTGGGTCACCTCGACCTCCGCGATGAGGTTGCTCCGCGTCGCATCCCAACCCGGGAACTCGATGCCGGCCGCCTTGCGGATGACGCTCCGACCGCCGTCGGCGCCGACGACGTAGGCCGCCCGCCGGGTGTCGCCGTCGGCGAACGAGACCTCGGCGCCGTGTTCGTCCTGCGTGAGGCCCGTCACCTCGCGGCCGCGCTCGACGCGAACGCCGAGCTCCTCGATCCAGTCGGCGAGGATCGGCTCGATCTGGTTCTGGAACAGCGCGAGGCCATACGGATGCCGCGTGGGGAAGTCGCTGATGTCGAGCACGGAGGTGCCGAACCGCGCGGTCTGGGCCGTGCGTCCCGCCGCGAGGAACCGGTCGGCGATGCCGCGCTGGTCGAGGATCTCGATCGTGCGCGAGTGGAACCCGCCCGCCCGCGATCCGGCGAGCTCTGCGGTCGTGCGCCGCTCCACGACGGACGCCACGACCCCGGCCAACGCCAGCTCCCCCGCGAGCATCATGCCGGCCGGACCGCTGCCGACCACGATCACCTCAGCCATGGCAGCCATCCCCTCCTCGCCCGGTTGAACAGCGTATTGCGGTCGCCCGATTCGGTGGGTGGCGATGGCGGAATTCCGCGGGTGGCCGGGCCCGCGAGCGGGCGTAGCCTTGGTCCATGGCTGCTGAGCTGAGCGACGAGCGGCGCGCGCTGCTCGACTGGATCGCCCTCGAGTTCCTGCACAACTCGTGGGCCGGGCGACGGCTCCTGGCCGTCGAGGGCGCGACCGACGGGCCCGCGGCCCGCTTCGCGGACGACCTCGCCGAACTGTTGCGCGAACGCGGGCAGACGGTGGTGCGGCGGTCGCTCGGCGACGTCGACGAGGAGACGCTGCGGCGCGAGACCGTCGAGCCGTTCCGTGCGGGCACGCTGCCCGGCGCCGAGGGGGAGGCGGGCGCCGAGACCGTGCTCGTCGTCGACGGACGCCGGCTGCTCAACGACGCCGTGCGCGGCATCTGGCACTTCACCGCGTGGACCCTCGTCGGCGACGAGCTGCCCAAGACCGGCGTGAACGTGAACGTCGACGTGACCGACGAAGCCGCGCCGAAGCGGTACTTCTACGACTACTGCGCGATCCCGCCGAGCTTCGGCGAGCGGCGGGCCTCGACGCCGACGCCTCAGGCGAGCCCGGCCACGCCCGACGGGCGGTAGCGGTGCGGATGCCGCAGCACGCGGCATCCGTCACGACAGGATGTCCTTGGTGAGGAACCGGCCCGCGGCGAGCGCGCCGAACACGACCACGTAGCCCGCCTGCAGCACGGCGTTGTCGACGAACGAGTCCCACACGGGCGGGTCGCGCAGCAGGTCGCCGAAGCCGAGCCAGTACTCGGTGAAGAGCCACGGATGCACCCACTCGAGCTGCGGCAGCGCGCCCATGATCTGCGCCACCACCGCGAGGATCGCCGTCGCGGCCATGGCGCCGACCGGCACCGTGGTGAGCGTGGAGAGGAACACGCCGATGGCCGACATCCCGAGCAGCGACACCGTGACGTACGCCGCGATCGCGAGGAAGCGCAGCAGGCCCTCGCCGACGCTCACGCTCGTGCCCGACAGCAGCGTCACCGGGCCGATCGGGAAGAGCACCCAGCCCACGATCGTGCCGACGACGACCACGGTGAGCGCCGCGGCGGCGCAGAAGACCGCCGCCACGAGGTACTTCACGACGAGCAGGCGGATGCGTCCGGCCGGCGCGATGAGCAGGTAGCGGAGGGTGCCGTGGCTGGCCTCGCCCGCGATCGCGTCGCCCGCCACGACTCCGATCGTGAGCGGCAGGAACAGCGGGGTCGCCACGATGACCGCGACCATGCCCACGAAGAGCCCGTTCTCGGTGACCTGTCCGAGGAACGCCGGACCGCGCCCGGCCGGCGCGTCGCCCGCGATCCGGATCGCGACGCCGATGAGCACCGGGATGAGCGCCAGCGCGCCGAGCAGCGCCCACGTGCGGCGACGGCGGAACAGCGTGAGCAGCTCGGAGCCGAAGAGGCCGATCGAGCCGCCGGG
>NZ_WJSP02000070.1 GCF_009720255.1 Agromyces humi
CGCCGGGCTGCTGCCCGACACGATCGCCGCAGCCATCGGCGTGCTCGCGTTCATGGGCGTCTTCGCGTTCGGCGGCTCCCTCATCCACGACGCCCCGGCGCGTGCCGCGATCCTGCTGCCCGACGGCTACGTCTCGGGCCTCATCGGCGTCGAGTACTCCGACGAGGAGGTGCACGACGCGCTCGCCGAGGTCGGCGGCGCGGTGACGCGTGTCGACGGCGGGTTCGAGGTCGTGCCGCCGTCGTGGCGTCCCGACCTCACCGGTCGGGCCGAGCTGGCGGAGGAGGTGGCCCGGCTCGCCGGCTACCACCGCATCCCGTCGGTCCTGCCGGTGGCGCCGCCCGGACGCGGCCTCACCCGTTCGCAGCGCATCCGGCGCCGCGTCGCCGACACGCTCGCGGCCGCCGGTTCGACCGAGGTGCTCTCGTTCCCGTTCGCGACCGAGGCCGAGAACGCGCGGTTCGGCAGCGCCGACGGCTCGCCCGTGGCATCCGTGAAGCTCGCCAACGCGCTCGACGCGAGCACCGCCCTCATGCGGCGTTCGCTGCTTCCCGGGCTCATCACGGCGGCGAAGCGCAACCGCTCGCGCGGACTCGTCGACGTGTCCCTGTTCGAGCTCGGCACCGTGTTCCTGCCCGAGCTCGGCCGCACCTACGGTTCGCCGACGCTGCCGATCGGCGATGCGCGTCCGAGCGACACCGAGCTCGACACGCTGCAGGCCGGCATCCCGCCGCAGCCCCGCCACGTCGGAGTGCTCGTCGTCGGTGACGTCGTCGCGAAGCAGCCGGGCGTGGCCGCCGTTCCCGCCGGAATCATCGACGCGCTCGACGCGGTGCGCGAGATCGGACTCGCCGTCGGTGCCGAGATCGAGGTGACCCAGGGCTCGCACCAGGCGCTGCATCCCGGACGCACCGCAGAGCTGAAGGTCGCGGGTCGCACGGTCGGCTTCGCCGGCGAGCTCCTTCCCGCCGTGGCGGAGGCGGCCGACCTGCCGCGCGTCGTCGCGGTCGCAGAGCTCGACCTCGACGAGGTCATCGCGCTCACCGAACCCGGACTCGAGGCCGGCCAGATCGGCACGTACCCCGCCGCGACGCAGGACCTCTCGCTCGTCGTGCCCGCCGACGTGCCGGCTGCGGCCGTCGCCGCCGCGGTGCGCGAAGGTGCCGGCGAGCTGCTCGAGCACCTGCAGCTGGTCGACGACTATCGCGGCACGGGGGTGCCGGAGGGCTCGAAGAGCCTGACCTTCGCGTTGCGCTTCCGAGCCGCCGACCGCACGCTCACCGCGGCCGAGGCCAGCGAGGCGAAGCTCGCCGGGGCGCGGCTCGCCGCCGAGCGCGCCGGGGCCACGGTCCGCGAGTAGCCCGATCCGGGAGGGGCTTCAGCCCCCGTGGCGCTCGATGAGACGGTCGAACGCGGCATCGAGATCCGCGTCGACCTCGCGTCGTGCGGCGTCGGCGTCGTGCCAGTCGACGATCTCCTGCGCGCCCCGCCAGAACGGGATGATCGCCCGGTACTCGGGCACGAGGGACTTCACCTTCGTGTTGTCGAAGATCACCGAGTGCGCCTTGTCGCCGAGGAGGCCGGGTCCGTCGTCGGGGAGCTCACGCGCGATCGCCTCGCTCGCGATGTGCACGGGACGGAACTCGGCGCCCGCGGCCCTGGCGAGCGCCGCGCCGACCTGGTCCCAGGTGAGCACCTCGTCCGACGTGATGTGGAACGCCTCGCCGATCGCGCGGTCGTTGCCGAGGAGCCCGGTGAACGCCACCGCGAAGTCGCGGGTGTGCGTGAGCGTCCAGAGGCTCGTGCCGTCGCCCTGGACCACCACGGGCTTCCCGCGCCGCATCCGGTCGATCGCTGTCCAGCCGCCGAGGAGCGGCACGCTCGTGCCGTCGTACGTGTGCGACGGTCGGATGATCGTGGCGGGGAATCCGCGCTCGCGGTAGGCGGCGACGAGCAGGTCCTCGCTCGCGATCTTGTCGCGCGAGTACTGCCAGTACGGGTTCCGCAGGGGCGTCGACTCGGTGATCGGCAGGTGCCCGACCGGCTTCTGGTACGCGGATGCGGAGGAGATGTAGACGTACTGCCGGCAGCGCCCCTCGAACAGGCGGAGGTCGCGCTCGACCTGCGCAGGCGAGAACGAGCGGAAGTTCGCGACGACGTCGAACGTCTCGTCGCCGATGGCGGCCGCGACGGATGCCGCGTCGTCGGCGTCGCCCGTCAGGTGCCGCGCTCCCGTGATCGGCGGTCGGTCGGTGCTCCGTCCGCGGTTCAGCAGCGTGAGGTCGTCGCCGCGCTCGACGATGCGGGCGCTGGACGCCGAGCTGATGATGCCGTTGCCGCCGATGAACAGCACGCGCAGGGCCATGGTCTCCTCCTCGATGGCGCGGTCGGATGCCGCGTGCCGAGCCTATGCGGCCGACGGGGCCGCGTCATCGGGCGACACCTCGAATTGCGCGTCGGCCGCTCGCCTCGATAGGGTCGCCACATGTCCGCCACCCGGTTCGCCTCCGCCGCACGCGTCCCGCGTGTCCCGGTCGTGCGCAACCGACGTCGTGGCGAGCGCCGAATCTCGGCGACCCCTGTCGCGGCCTAGACGGCCTGTCGCGGGGCGTCGCCCGGCCCTCGCCCCGACCGCACAGACCCTAAGGTGGATTCCATGACGTACTCCGTCGCCGTTTCCGGCGCGTCCGGCTATGCCGGAGGGGAGATCCTGCGCCTCCTCGCCGACCATCCCGACTTCGAGGTGCGCACCGTCACGGGGCACGCGAACGCCGGCCAGCCGCTCGTGGCCGTGCAGCCGCACCTGCGCACCTACACGCACCTCACGCTGCGGGAGACGAACGCCGACACGCTCGCCGGCCACGACGTCGTGTTCCTCGCGCTTCCGCACGGGGCATCCGGAGCCATCGCGGCCCAGTTGTCACCCGAGACCCTCGTGATCGACTGCGGGGCCGACCACCGCCTCGAGTCGTCCGCCGACTGGGCGACGTTCTACGGGGGCGCGCACCACGGTGCATGGGCCTACGGCGTGCCCGAGCTGCCCCGGTTGTCGGGCACCCAGCGCGAACGACTCACGGGCGCGCGCCGCATCGCGGCTCCCGGGTGCAACGCGTCGACCGTGGCCCTCTCCCTCGCCCCCGGCATCCGCGCCGGCGTCATCGAGGACCGCGACCTCGTCGCCGTCCTCGCCGTGGGCCCGTCCGGTGCCGGGAAGAGCCTCAAGGCGCACCTGCTGGGCAGCGAGCTCCTCGGCTCGGCGAACCCGTACGCCGTCGGGGGCGGCCATCGGCACATCCCCGAGATCTCCCAGTCGCTGCGCTGGGCGGGTGCCGCGGCTCCGACCATCTCGTTCACGCCGGTGCTCGTGCCGATGTCGCGCGGCATCCTGGCGACGTCGACCGCCCGCATCGTTCCGGGCACGGATGCCTCGGCCGTACGCGCGGCCTGGGAGGACGCCTACGCGGGGGAGCGCTTCGTGCAGCTGCTGCCTCCGGGGCAGTTCCCGCGCACCGCCGACGTGCTCGGCGCGAACACGGCGCTCATGGGACTCGCGGTCGACGAGGCGGCGGGCCGGGTCGTCGTCGTGACCGCCGTCGACAACCTCGTGAAGGGCACCGCCGGTGCCGCCATCCAGTCGGCCAACATCGCGCTCGGGCTCGCCGAGTCCACCGGCCTTCCCGTGAACGGAGTCGCCCCGTGACCGTCACCGCTCCCGCGGGATTCGAGGCCGCAGGGATCGCGGCCGGCATCAAGCGCTCGGGCGCCCTCGACCTCGCGCTCATCGTGAACCGCGGTCCGTCGAACGCGGCGGCGGCGGTGTTCACGTCGAACCGCGCGAAGGCGAACCCGATCCTGTGGTCGGAGCAGGCCATCGCCGACGGACAGGTGGCGGCGATCGTGCTCAACTCCGGCGGGGCGAACTGCTTCACCGGGCCCGCGGGGTTCCAGGTGACGCACGGCACGGCCGAGGCCGCCGCCGGCGCCCTCGGCGTCTCCTCCGGCGACGTGCTCGTCTGCTCCACCGGGCTCATCGGAGAGCAGCTCGACGGCGAGGTCCTGGAGGAGGGCGTGCTCTCGGCCGCCAACCGGCTGTCGACCGACGGCGGCCCCGATGCCGCCCGCGCGATCATGACGACCGACACCCGTCCGAAGACCGTGGTGGTCGAGGGCGACGGATGGCGCCTCGGCGGCATCGCGAAGGGTGCGGGCATGCTCGCACCGGGCCTCGCGACGATGCTCGTGGTGCTGACGACCGACGCCGACGTCGCCTCCGACGCGCTCGACCACGCGCTCCGCGCCGCCACCCGGGTCACGTTCGACCGGCTGGACTCCGACGGCTGCATGTCCACGAACGACCAGGTCACGCTGCTCGCCTCGGGCGCGTCGGGCGTCGTTCCCGAGCCGGCCGAGTTCGCCGCGGCCGTCACCGAGGCGTGCCAATCGCTCGCACAGCAGCTGCAGGAGGACGCGGAGGGTGCCAGTCACGACATCGCCATCGAGGTCCGAGGTGCGGTGACGGAGGACGACGCCGTCGAGGTGGGCCGCTCGGTCGCCCGCAACAACCTGTTCAAGGCGGCGATCTTCGGCAACGATCCCAACTGGGGCCGGGTGCTCGCGGCGATCGGCACGACGCAGGCGCCGTTCGACCCCTACCTCGTCGACGTGTCCATGAACGGCGTCCGGGTGTGCCATGCCGGCCGGCCCGACGCGCCGCGCGAGCAGGTCGACCTCTCGCCGCGCGCCACGCACGTGCTCGTCGAGCTGCACGCCGGCGAGGCATCCGCCACCATCCTCACCAACGACCTCACGCACGACTACGTGCATGAGAACAGCGCGTACGCGAGCTGAGCATGGGCGACGAGAACGCAACGACGAACGGGGCGGATGCCGCGGGCGAGGCGGCCTGGGCGGCGACGGCGGGCGACAAGGCGCAGGTGCTCATCGACTCCCTGCCGTGGCTGAAGCGCTTCCACGGCGAGACGATCGTGGTGAAGTTCGGCGGGAACGCGATGGTGAGCCCCGAGCTGCAGCGCGCGTTCGCCGAGGACATGGTCTACTTGCGCTACGCGGGTATCAAGCCCGTCGTGGTGCACGGCGGCGGGCCGCAGATCTCCGCGATGCTCGGTCGGCTCGGCATCGAGAGCGAGTTCCGCGGGGGCTACCGGGTCACGACGCCCGAGACGATGGACGTCGTGCGCATGGTGCTGTCGGGCCAGGTCAATCGCGAGCTCGTCTCGCTCATCAACGAGCACGGGCCGCTGGCCGCCGGCCTCTCCGGTGAGGATGCCGGGCTGTTCACCGGTCGCCGCCGGGGTGCGGTGGTCGACGGGGTCGAGGTCGACCTGGGGCTCGTCGGCGACGTGGTCGCCGTCGATCCGGCCGCGGTGCACGCGCAGCTCGACGCCGGCCGAATCCCGGTCGTGTCGTCGATCGCGCCCGACGGCGGCACGCCCGGACAGTCGCTCAACGTGAACGCCGACTCCGCGGCCGCGTCGCTCGCCGTCGCGCTCGGCGCGGCCAAGCTCGTGATCCTCACCGATGTGGCCGGCCTCTATCGTGACTGGCCCAATCGCGACTCGCTCGTGTCGGTGATCGACGTGGCCGAGCTCACCGCCCTGCTGCCGAAGCTGGAGTCGGGGATGATCCCGAAGATGGCAGCGTGCCTCGAAGCCGTCGAGGGCGGCGTCGCCAAGGCGGCCATCATCGACGGGCGCATCCCGCACTCGATCCTGCTCGAGGTGTTCACCCAGTCGGGCATCGGCACGGAGGTGGTGCCCGCATGACCGCTCTCGACGACCTCAACGAGTGGCAGGGCCGCTTCGACCGGCGCGTGATGCGCTCGATCGGGATGCCGCTCGCGAAGCTCGACCACGGCCGTGGCGCCCGGGTCTGGGACGACGCGGGGCACGAGTACCTCGACTTCCTCGCGGGCATCGCGGTGAACTCGCTCGGGCATGCGCACCCGGTGTTCGTGGAGGCCGTCTCGACGCAGGCGGCCCGCCTCGCGCACGTGTCCAACTACTTCACGACGGAGCCCGCGCTCGAGCTTGCCGAGCGCATCACCCGCCTGGCCGGCACGGGTGACCAGGGGCGCGCCTGGTTCGGCAACTCCGGCGCAGAGGCGAACGAGGCCGCGTTCAAGCTGGCGCGCCTCAACAACTCGGGCGGCGCCCGCGGCCGCGTCCTGGCGCTGGTCGACGGCTTCCACGGACGCACCATGGGCTCGCTCGCGCTCACCGGCAAGGCGCACATGCGCGAGGCCTTCGAGCCGCTGCCCGGCGGGGTCGAGCACATCCCGGCGACGATCGAGGCGCTCGAGGCGTCGCTCGACGACGGGGTCGCCGCGCTCTTCGTCGAACCCATCCAGGGCGAGGCCGGCGTCGTCGAACTGCCAGACGGATTCCTCGTGGCCGCCCGCGAGCTGACGCACCGGCACGGTGCGCTGCTCATCGTCGACGAGATCCAGACCGGCGCCGGCCGCACCGGCGAGTGGTTCGCGTTCCAGCACGCCGGCATCACGCCCGACGCGATCACCGTCGCCAAGGGCATCGGCGGCGGGTTCCCCATCGGCGGCCTCGTGACCTTCGGCCGTGCATCGTCGCTCTATTCCAAAGGGCAGCACGGCTCCACCTTCGGCGGCAACCCGCTCGCGACCGCGGTGTCGAACGCGGTGCTCGGCGAGATCGAGCGCGCCGGCCTCGTCGAGAACGCGGCAGTGCGCGGCCGGCAGCTCGAGGAGCGGATCGCGTCACTCGCGTCGCCGCTCGTCGCCGGCACTCGTGGCCGGGGCCTGCTCATCGGCATCGCGCTCACCGAGCCGATCGCCACTCGGCTCACCGCCGAGGCGATGCGGGCCGGCCTCATCGTCAACGCTGCGAATGACTCCACGATCCGCATGGCCCCGCCCCTGATCATCGGCGACGCGGAGATCGACGAGTTCGCCGACAAGTTCGCCCGCGCCCTCGACGCCGTCACGCCGGCGCGCCACTGACCGCGCGGATCACGTGACCACGCAGACCTCGCACGACCCGATCCACACGAACGGAACCGCATGACCCGCCACTTCCTCCGCGACGACGACATCACCCCCGCCGAGCAGGCCGAGATCCTCGACCTCGCCGAGCGCCTGAAGGCCGACCGCTGGGGCACGAAGCCGCTCGCCGGCCCGCAGACGGTCGCCGTGATCTTCGACAAGTCGTCGACGCGCACCCGGGTGTCGTTCGCCGTCGGCATCGCCGACCTCGGCGGCTCGCCGCTCATCATCTCGACCGCGAACAGTCAGCTCGGCGGCAAGGAGACCCCGTCCGACACCGCTAGGGTGCTCGAGCGCATGGTCGCGGCCATCGTGTGGCGCACCTACGGGCAGGCCGGCCTCGAGGAGATGGCGGCGGGCACCACCGTGCCCGTCGTGAACGCCCTCTCCGACGACTTCCACCCGTGCCAGCTGCTGGCGGACCTGCTCACCATCCGCGAGCACAAGGGCCGCCTCGCCGGGCTCACGGTGACCTTCCTCGGCGACGGGGCGTCCAACATGGCGCAGTCGTACGTGCTCGCGGGAGTGACGGCGGGCATGCACGTGCGGGTCGCCTCGCCCGAGGAGTTCGCGCCCGCAGCATCCGTCGTCGCCGACGCGGATCGCATCGCCGCGACGACCGGCGGCTCCGTCAGCCTGTTCACGGATGCCGCGGAGGCGGCCTCGGGCGCCGACGTCATCGTCACCGACACCTGGGTGTCGATGGGCAAGGAGGACGAGAAGGCCCACCGGGTGGCGACGTTCGGCGGGTACCGGGTCGATCGCGACCTCATGTCGCTCGCGGCATCCGACGCCGTCTTCCTGCACTGCCTCCCGGCGGATCGCGGCTACGAGGTCACCGCCGACGTCATCGACGGCGAGCAGTCGATCATCTGGGACGAGGCCGAGAACCGGCTGCACGCGCAGAAGGCGCTGCTGGTGTGGCTGCTCGAGCGGAAGGACGCCTGATGGCCGACGAGCACGGCACCAACGAGGGGTCCCTCTGGGGCGCCCGGTTCGCCAGCGGGCCGTCGCCCGAGCTGGCGCGGCTCTCGAAGTCGACGCACTTCGACTGGCAGCTCGCGCCCTACGACCTCGCCGGATCGCGGGCCCACGCCCGGGCGCTGGCCGCCGCGGGCTACCTCACCGACGACGAGCTCGCGTCGATGCTCGCCGGCCTCGACCAGCTGGAGTCCGACGTCTCGTCTGGAGGGATCGTCGCGGCCGACGCCGACGAGGACGTGCACGGCGCCCTCGAGGCGGCGCTCATCGGCATCGTCGGTCCCGAGCTCGGCGGCAAGCTTCGCGCAGGGCGCAGTCGCAACGACCAGATCGCGACGCTCGTGCGCCTCTACCTGAAGGACCACGCGGCGACCATCGGCCAGCAGCTGGTGCACCTCATCGACGCGCTCGCCGCCCAGGCCGACGCGCACCGCACCGCCGTCATGCCGGGGCGCACGCACCTCCAGCACGCACAGCCGGTGCTGCTCGCCCACCATCTCCTCGCCTACGCGTGGGCCCTGTCCCGCGACCTCGAGCGCCTCGTCGACTGGACGAAGCGGGCGGATGTCTCGCCTTACGGCGGGGGAGCGCTCGCCGGGTCCACCCTCGGCCTCGATGCGGCATCCGTCGCCCGCGACCTCGGCCTGGCGGCTCCGGCCGAGAACTCGCTCGACGCGACGGCGAGTCGCGACGTGGTCGCGGAGTTCGCGTTCGTCACCGCGATGATCGGCATCGACATGTCGCGACTCGCGGAGGACGTGATCCTCTGGAACACGCGCGAGTTCGGGTTCGTCACGCTCGACGACGCCTATTCGACCGGGTCCTCGATCATGCCGCAGAAGAAGAACCCCGACATCGCCGAGCTCGCCCGCGGCAAGTCGGGGCGCCTCATCGGCAACCTCTCGGGTCTCCTCGCCACGCTCAAGGGCCTGCCCCTCGCGTACAACCGCGACCTGCAGGAGGACAAGGAGCCGGTGTTCGACTCGGTCGAGACCCTCGAGGTGCTGCTGCCGGCCTTCACGGGCATGATCGCCACGCTGACGTTCCACACCGAGCGCATGGCCGAGCTCGCGCCCGCCGGGTTCTCGCTGGCGACGGATGTCGCGGAGTGGCTGGTGAAGCAGCACGTGCCGTTCCGCGATGCCCATGAGATCACGGGTGCGGTGGTGCGCTACGCCGAGGAGCACGGGCTCGAGCTCGACGAGATCTCCGACGAGGCGCTCGCGTCGATCTCGCCGCACCTGACGCCCGAGGTCCGTGGCGTGCTCACGGTCGAGGGGTCGGTGTCGAGTCGCGACGGCCTCGGGGGCACGGCGCCCGTCCGGGTCGACGAGCAGTTCGCCCGGCTCGCCGATCGCGTGCGGCACCTCGTCGGGGGCCTGCCGGTCGCGGGCCGCTGAGCGACGGATGACGGACCGGCTCGTCACGGCACCGCGCGAGTACTTCGCGCGCGACTCCGTGGAGCTCGCGCCGCTACTCCTCGGCGCCGTGCTGACGCACGACTCGGAGGACGGATCGGTGGGCCTGCGCATCTCCGAGGTGGAGGCGTACCGCGGTGTCGGCGAGGATCCCGGCTCGCATGCGTTCCGTGGCATGACGAGGAGGAACGCGGTCATGTTCGGCGAGGCGGCGCACCTGTACGCGTACTTCACCTACGGCATGCACACGTGCCTCAACGTGGTGGCCGGAGTCCCGGGCATGTCATCGGCGGTGCTCCTGCGCGGCGGCACCATCGTCGAGGGACTCGAGCTCGCACGTCGGCGTCGGCCCGGCGCCCCCGATCGAGACCTCGCGCGGGGACCGGCCCGGCTCGCGGTCGCGCTCGGCGTGCCGCTGGCGGCCAGCGGGGCCGACCTGCTGGCACCGCCGTTCGCGCTCGAGGTTCCCGCGCGCCCCGAACCGTTCGCGTCCGGTCCGCGCACGGGCGTGAGCGGTGCAGGCGGGGGAGCGGCGTTCCCCTGGCGGTTCTGGATCCCGGGCGATCTCGGGGTGTCGCCGTACCGGCGGCACGCCAGGTCGCACGACTGACACGTTCCGACACGCTCGACCAGCGGGCCGAGCACTGAGCTCAGTGCACCGCGAGGTGCACGACGAGGGCTGCCACGCAGGCCCAGATCAGGCTCGCGAACGTGCCGATGATGAACCGCTCGCGCGCCTCGGGCGCCTCGAGCTCGGTGAAGCGGCCGACGCCCTTCACGGCCACCACGATCGCGAGGCCTTCGGGGAAACCGGCGATGATCGAGCCGGCGGTGGCGACGCGCTCCAGCACGCCGATGGTGAGCCCGCCTCGGAGCACCTCGCGGCGGCCACCGGCGGTGACGCCCTGACGCTGCTCCTCGGCGGTGGGCCGCTCGGCGACGATGATGCCGCCGTGGAGGCCGGGAGGCGCGCTCGTCCCCATCGCGAGGTTCAACGCGGTGGCCGCGGCCGGGCTCCCGCCGAAGATCGCGACGGTGAAGCCGAGCACGGTGATGAGCGGCGCGAAGCCGAACTCGGCCGGCGCCGAGATGGACGCGGCGGCCATGATCGCGATGCCGAGGGTGACGGTCGCGAACCAGAACCATGCCGATCTCGGCTTCAGGAACGCGAGCACCGAGAACGCGGCCGCGGCCGTGAGCGAGAGGAGCAGCGCCGACCAGGCGATGGCATCGGCGACGGCGACGAGGTTCACGGGGCTCCTTCCGCGCAGCGACCGCACGGCCGTGGCTTCGAGCAGTGTAACGAGGCCCGCCCCCACCGGGCGGTCACGTGGTCGCGGCGCGTTCGGATTCCGCGTCGAGCTCGGCGAGCAGGCGTTCCAGGCCTGGGCGGGCGTCTTCTTCCGCACGCCACATGGCGGCCTTGAGTCGCGCGCTGACGGCGGCCGGCGTCACGGCGAGGAGTGCGGCCGCCTCCTTCTGGCGGCGCCCGGCGCGCATGAGCTCCACGACCTCCCATCCTGGGTCGGTGCGTCGCTCCCTGAGGAGCACGAGCAGCCGCACGAGCGCCTCCACGTCGGCGGCGGGCCGCGAGTGGTCACCGGCCGCGCGCAGTGCGAAGCGACCCTCGGCGCGCTTCGCGGCGCCCACGGCTTCCCGAGCGGCGATGAATGCGCTGCCGCTGGCCTTGCGGGCGGCATCCGGCAGCGGCATCCGGATCCCGCCGACGCCGACGCCGACGCTCCACCTCCCGATTCGTGTCACGTCGAGCACGATCGCGAGGGCCGTCGCCGCCGATCGGGTGACGAGCTGGATCTCGTCGCCGGCCGTCTGGTCGGGCGGGAACAGCAGTTCGTCGCCGTGCCGTCGCGTGAGCTCGTCGACGAGGCCGCCTGCACGGTCTCGCTCGCGACGGCTTGCGACCTGGTCGGCGGTGATGACGAACATGGATGCCTCCTGGCGGCCGTGCGGGCAGTGCGATCAACCTTGCACCGTGAAGTTCTGTAGATCAATGCTACAAGCTTAATCCTTTCATATCAAGCCTGTGGCATGAAGTCGCGGAGGTGCACCACGCTGGTAGCCTTGCTGGCGTGTCAGACCCGGTCATCCTCGCAACCCAGCACAACGACGACTCCTTCGACGACGTCTGGGAGGAGCTCGTCTGGCGCGGTCTCGTCCACGTGTCCACCGACCGGGCCGCGCTGAAGGAGCTCCTCGCCGGCGAGCCCATCACGTACTACTGCGGATTCGACCCCACCGCCCCGAGCCTCCACCTGGGCAATCTGGTGCAGCTGCTGACGATGCGGCGGCTGCAGCTGGCCGGCCACAGGCCCCTCGGCCTCGTCGGCGGCTCGACGGGCCTGATCGGCGATCCGCGACCCACGGCCGAGCGCACGCTGAACACCAAGGAGACCGTCGCCGAGTGGGTCGGCAACCTGCGCGCGCAGGTGAGCCGCTTCCTCTCCAACGAGGGTCCGAACGCCGTGCGCCTGGTGAACAACCTGGACTGGACCGAGGGTCTCAGCGCCATCGACTTCCTCCGCGACATCGGCAAGCACTACCGCGTGGGCACGATGCTCAAGAAGGACGCGGTGGCGTCGCGTCTCAATTCCGACGCCGGCATCAGCTACACCGAGTTCAGCTACCAGATCCTGCAGGGCTTCGACTACCTCGAGCTGCATCGACAGTACGACTGCGTCCTGCAGACGGGCGGCAGCGACCAGTGGGGCAACCTCACGAGCGGCACCGACCTCATCCATCGCGTCGAGGGTCGCAGCGTGCACGCCATCGGCACGCCGCTCATCACGAACTCCGACGGCACCAAGTTCGGCAAGAGCGAGGGCAACGCCATCTGGCTGGATGCCGCCATGTGCAGCCCGTACCGGTTCTACCAGTTCTGGCTCAACACCGACGACGCCGACGTGATCGGCCGGCTCAAGGTGTTCACCTTCCTGAGCAGGGCGCGGATCGAGGAGCTCGCCGACCTCGTGGAGCGCGAGCCGTTCCGACGCGAGGCGCAGCGGGTGCTCGCGACCGAGGTGACGACGCTCGTGCATGGGGCGGATGCCACGGCCGCCGTCATCGCGGCCTCCCAGGCGCTGTTCGGGCAGGGCGATCTCGGAGCGCTCGACGCGGAGACGCTCGAGTCCGCGCTCCGCGAGTTGCCGAACACGACGACGTCACCCGATGCCTCGATCGCGCAGGTCCTCGCCGACACCGGGCTCGTGACAAGCCAGAGCGAAGGCCGGCGCGCCATCGCGCAGGGCGGGGTCTCGCTCGACAACGTGCGGGTCGACGACGAGACGGCGACCCTGGAGGGACGCGTGCCGCGCGGCGGCATGGCCGTGCTTCGCCGGGGCAAGAAGACGCTCGCGGGCATCTTCGTCGAGTAGTCCCGATCCACGATCCGAGGGCTTCGGTCGTCCGCTCCAGCGGGCGTCCGGAGCCCTTCGTCGTTCCCGGCGTTCGACCGTCCTTGCTCCTGGCGTTCGACCGTCTTTCCGCGCGACACGCCCGGGATGCAGCGCTGAGTTGCACGACCCCCGGGATCCACGTAATGTAATCACTCGTTGCCCCAAAGGTGCGAAAGAGCGGAAGAGCTCATCGGCCTCAAGCGGAACGATTCCAAGCCACGAAGAAGCAATTCTTCGACTCGCTTGAAGCATTCGGATGCGTCCCTCGGGATGACCGGATGGAACAAACGAAACAAGCCTCGGATGAGGCGCCCGATGGGTGCCGAACCGGGTGCGTCCGTTTCTTGAGAACTCAACAGCGTGCACTATGTTCAATGCCAATTTATTGAACCCCAGCTTGCCCTTCGGGGTGGGTATGGATTCCTTTGATTGATGGACAATTTGATTTTTTAGTC
>NZ_WJSP02000700.1 GCF_009720255.1 Agromyces humi
GCCGGCGAGCCCGATCTGGATGCCGTACTCGAGCATGAGCGCCCGGGCAGCGCGCGACGGTGGCGTGCGTCGCGCAGAGGCGGTCATCACGGCGGGCCACAGCAACGACACCGCCCACGCGTAGAGGGAGCCGCCGAGGATGAGCAGCGCGGCGGCCGCTCCGGCCGCGGGACCCTCCTCGGAGAGGCCGCCCCCGACGAGCGGCAGCCCCAGCACCATGACGAGCGGCGCGAGTCGGCGTGCCGGGTTCGCGACGGCGAGCGCCACCAGGACGCAGAGGACGAAGATCGACAGGACGGCGACGACGGGCAGCGGCGCGACCAGGGAGCCGAGGAACAGCGATGCGCCGGCGACGGCGCCCACGATGACGACGAGGCGGCGCTCGCGGCGCGTGCTCCGGAGGCCGAGCGCCGCGGCGGGCAGCACGCCGACGCCGAGCGGGAGCCCGAGCGCCGGGTCGAACAGCGCCACGATCGCCGCGGGTGCCGCGTAGGCGACCCCCAGCGCGACGTTCCGCCACGACCACGCGATCGACGGGCGTTGCGAGGCCATGCCTCCCACTCTCCACCAGTCGGCGGCGAATCGTCGGCGGCACGCGATGCGGTCGACCGGGCAGGTGACCAGGTCGATGCGCGGCGGCCAGGTTGATGCGCCGCGTCCAGGTCGACGCGCCTCCCGTCCCCGCCGCACGGAGGACCGACCTCCGTCGTGCGGCGGATCCCCCGGCGTCGTCGGATGGGTAGCGTCGTGCTCGTGACCGATGACCGCCGTGACACCGCGACCCACCTCGACCCCGACGGCCACCTCGCGCCCGAGCTGACCGCGGCGCCGACCGCGGCGGGG
>NZ_WJSP02000701.1 GCF_009720255.1 Agromyces humi
CCGCCGGTTCGAGACGGAACGGCCCCGCCTGCACGCGATCGCGACACGACTGCTCGGCTCCCCCGCGGACGCCGATGATGCGGTGCAGGAGACCTGGCTCCGACTCGAGCGCGTGGACGACGGCGGCGGCGGTCTCCTCGAGGTCCTTGCGCCGCTCGCGCCACGCCTCATCGACCGCAGCCAGCACCTCGGCGAACGCCGGAACCCCTCGCACGGGTCGCGGCGGGAAGTACGTGCCGGCGTAGAAGGCCCGGCCATCAGGTGTCGCGAAGACCGTGAGCGGCCAGCCGAGCTCGCGCGTGAACGCCGAGGCGGCGGCGAGGTAGCTCGCATCGACGTCGGGATGCTCCTCGCGGTCGACCTTGATCGCGACGAACCGCTCGTTGAGCACCTCGGCGATCGCGGGATCACTGAAGCTCTCGCGGGCCATGACGTGGCACCAATGGCAGGTGGCGTAGCCGATCGACACCAGCACGGGCACGTCGCGTTCACGTGCGGCGGCGAACGCCTGCTCGCCCCAGGGATGCCAGTCGACCGGATTGTCGGCGTGGGCGCGCAGGTACGGACTCAGTGCGTCCTGCAGTCGATTCGCCATGCCACCAGCGTAAACGGGACCGCGCTGCCCGGAAGGGACTTGCCTGCCTGGAGTGCTGGAGGCTAGGGAGACGGCTTAAACAAAGAGAGCCACCCAGCAATGGGTGGCTCTCTTCGAATGAATGTCCGGCGGTGTCCTACTCTCCCACAGGGTCTCCCCTGCAGTACCATCGGCGCTGCGAGTCTTAGCTTCCGGGTTCGGAATGTGTCCGGGCGTTTCCCTCGCGCTATGGCCGCCGAAACT
>NZ_WJSP02000702.1 GCF_009720255.1 Agromyces humi
CCACGCACCGCGCGGTGCTGCTGCGGATCGGCAGCGGAGTCGGCCTGCTCGCGGCCGTGCGCGCCAGCCGCACCGTCATCGTGCCGCTGTGGGCCGTGTCGATCGGGATGCCGCCCGAGGCCGCCGCGATCGTGATCGGCGTCTCGGCCAGCATCGACTTCGCCCTGTTCTACGTGAGCGGCCAGGTGATGGATCGGTTCGGGCGCCTCTGGAGCGCCATCCCCGGCCTCGTCGGACTCGGCGTCGGGCAGCTCGTGCTCGCGTTCACCCACGACCTGCCGAACGCGGTGGCCTGGTTCACCGGCGTGGCGGTGCTGCTCGGCGTGGCCAACGGCCTGTCGAGCGGGGTGATCCTCACACTCGGCGCCGACCTCGCGCCCAAGGCGAACCCGGCGCCGTTCCTCGGGGCGTTCCGCACGATCGCCGACGCGGGACAGGCCGCGGCGCCGCTCGTGCTGGCGGCGGTCACCTCGGCGGCGTCGATCATGGCCGCGAGCGCGACCATGGGCGTGCTGGGCCTCGTGGGCGCGGCCGTGCTGTGGCGGTACGTGCCCCGCTACGTTCCCCGGCGCCCGCGCCCGCGGCGGCGCGACTGAGCGACGCTCGCGCCCTCAGTCGAGCGCATCGAGTGCGGTCTCGGCGGCCTCGACGTCGTCGCGGGCGCGGTCGGCGGCGGTGGCGGCCTTGGCCCGTGCCCGCTCGGCCTCGCGTTCGCCGCGCTCGGCGTCGGCGATCTCGCGGCGGAGCTCCTTCAAGCGCGTCTCGAGGTCGTGGCGTTCGTCGCGCAGTTCGTCGGCGTGCCACTCGGCCGCGTGCAGCAGGTCCTGCGCCTCGTCG
>NZ_WJSP02000703.1 GCF_009720255.1 Agromyces humi
GTGACGACGAGCAGCGCGGGCGGGAGGCCCGCCTCGATGCGGCGCTCGAGGAGGCCGGCGATGAGGGGCGCGTCGATGCCGGCGGGGGCCGAGAAGTCGGCGTTCCGCAGGGCCTCGGCGAGCGCGTCGTCGATCGTGGAGGCGCGCGAAAGCGCCGTGTTCAAGCCCTGCAGGATCACCGTCCGAGTCTACGCGCGGCCTCCGACAGGCCGGCCACCGTGCGCTGCGGGCGAACGGCCCGGCCGAACGCGTCGAGACGGGGCGCTGGGAACGCCGCGTCGCAGGCGCCCGATACGATGGGCGCCGCACCAGACCGACCCCGGAAGGACACCGTGATCACTGCCGCCGCCGATGGTTCGGCTCTCGGAAACCCCGGCCCCGCCGGATGGGCCTGGTATGTCGACGACACCACGTGGGCGGCCGGCGGCTGGCCGCACGCCACGAACAACCAGGCCGAGCTGAAGGCCGTGCTCGAGCTCTTCCGTGCCACGAAGCACCTCGACGACGACCTGCTCGTGCTCTGCGACAGCCAGTACGTGATCAACTGCATCACGAAGTGGATGCCGGGCTGGAAGCGCAAGGGATGGCGCAAGGCCGACGGCAAGCCCGTGATGAACGTCGACCTGCTGCAGGAGCTCGACGACGAGCTCGCCGGCCGTCGGTACCGCTTCGAGTGGGTGCGCGGACACGTGGGGCACGAACTCAACGAGGCCGCCGACACGCGGGCCCGCGCCGTGGACGACGCCCGGCACGCACTCGAGGAAGCCCGCGAGATCCGCCGGATCTTCGCCGGCCGCGCATGACGATGGCATGACCGCCGACTCCGAAACCCTCGA
>NZ_WJSP02000704.1 GCF_009720255.1 Agromyces humi
GGACTGGGCAGCACTCGCGGGGCGGCTGGCGAGCGCCACGGAGGTCGGGAAGGGCGGCACCATCGATGGCCTGGTCAACGCCGCCGGCATCACGCGGCGCGCGCGACTCCATGACGTCACCGCCGAGGACTTCGAGGCCGCGTACGCCGTCAACGCCACCGGGCCCGCCCTCGGCACTCGGCTTCTCGCACCGCTCATGGGCGACGGCGGCGCGATCGTGAACGTCGGGTCCGCTGCCGGCGCCATGGCGCACTACGGCATCGCGTACGGCGCGAGCAAGTGGGCGCTGCGGGGCATCACGAAGACGGCGGCGATGGAGCTGGGGCCGCGCGGAATCCGGGTCAACCTCGTCAGTCCGGGCTTCATCGAGACGCCGATGACCGCGAGCGCGCCCAACGCGTTCCGTGCCGTGAACCTCGAGTCGTCGCCGCTCGGGCGCTCCGGCCGGGCCGAGGAGGTGGCCGCCGTCATCGTGCAGCTCCTCGCACCGGCCGCCTCATTCGTGACGGGCGCGGAGATCGCCGTCGACGGCGGGCTCACCGGCCACGGCGGGGGCCTGCCGATCGCTCGTGCGATGGGCACGGCGCATCCACAGGACTGATGCACTCCATCATCGATCGAGCCTTCACTGATATCGCGGCACGCGCTTGACTGAGGGAGCGCACCCAACGACGCGCGCCCGAATGGAGAACCACCCGTGACATCGTCGTCCGACGGCCTGGCCGCACCCTTCGCCCTCGTCCGCTACCGCGCGGCCGGAGCCGAGCCCGCGCTCGGACTCGTCGCGGGGGAGCGCGTGCGGCCGATCGGCTCCGACGAGCTGGGC
>NZ_WJSP02000705.1 GCF_009720255.1 Agromyces humi
ATGAGGCGCACGCCGGTGAGCGGGTCGGGCGCGTAGTGCGGCTGGGCGTAGCCGGCACGCGGATGCAGGATGCCCGCGAAGGCGGCCGACCGCGTCGACACGTGCCCGCGCGCGACGAGGGCGTCGGCGATGTGCGGACGCCCGATGGTGGTGCCCTCGACGGTCTGGGCGAGCACGTCGTCCCAGCTGAGGTCGTAGTCGCGGCCGATGCGACGCACGATCTCCTCGGCGCGCGAGACGCGTGACTCGCGGATACGGGTCGTCTCGGCGAGCAGCCGCTCGTCGGACGGGTCGATGAGGTAGGCCAGCATGTGCACGCTCATGAACCCCTCCCGCGTGGAGAGCTCCATGCCGGGGATGAGGGCCACGCCGGTCGCCGGAACCGCGGCGGCGGCCTCCGCCCATCCGCTCGTGGAGTCGTGGTCGGTGAGCGCGATGCCCCAGAGGCCCGCGGCGGCGGCCTGCGCCATGAGGACCGCGGGCGCCTCCGTGCCGTCGGACACCGTCGAGTGCGTGTGCAGGTCGGCGTCGCCGACGACGACGGGGGCTTCGGACATCCCCTCATGCTAGCCGCGGCCTCGGGCGCGGCATCCGAGGCGAGCCCACCGGCGACCTCACCGGGGACTCCCAGCCGACGGGCGGCGTCGCCCCGGCTCCGACGGCGCCCGCTCGCCTAGGGTGGATGGAATGCTCCCCCGCATCCTCGGCTGGGTCGTCGTGCTCGGCACCGCCGCCATCGCCGCCGTGCTGCTGTGGCCGCAGGCGTTCGGGTTGCAGAACCAGTGGATCGCCGCGCACGTGGTCGCGCTCCGCGGCACGGC
>NZ_WJSP02000706.1 GCF_009720255.1 Agromyces humi
GCTGGCGCGCTCGAGCACGGGGCGCGCCTCATCGAAGCCGTACTTCTGCATGCCGACGAGGTCGGCGTGGCCGGGGCGCGGACGGGTGAGGGGCGCGCCGCGGCCGCGGCCGAGCTTCGCCGGATCGATGGGCTCGGGGCTCATCACCTCCTGCCACTTCGGCCACTCGGTGTTGCCGATGCGCAGGGCGATCGGGCTGCCGAGGCTCAGGCCGTGGCGCACGCCGCCCGAGATGTCCAGTTCGTCCTGCTCGAACTTCATGCGCGCACCGCGGCCGTAGCCGAGCTTGCGGCGCGCGAGGTCGGCGCGGATGGCGTCGAGCGAGACGGGGATACCGGCGGGAAGACCCTCGAGGATCGCGACGAGCTCAGGCCCGTGCGACTCTCCGGCGGTGAGCCAACGGAGCATGCTCCTATCCTTCCACAGGCGGATCAGAGCGAACGGCGCATGACGTCGAGCACGCCGGCCTCGTCGGGCAGCTCGCGGAACGGGTCCCCCGAAGTGAAGATGCGCACCTGCAGGAGCGCCTGGTGCAGCAGCATCTCGAGGCCGTGCACCACCGTCCCGCCGGCGTCGAGCCACTGCGAGGCGAGGGCCGTGGGCCAAGGGGCGTACGCGACGTCGAGGAGCGGCGCGCGTTCTCGGAGCACCTCGGATGCCGTCACGCCGGGGTCGGCGCCACCGGGAAGGGTGCTCACGACCAGGTCGGCGTCGTCGATCGCCGGCAGGTCGGCGATCGGCCGGACGGCGACCCGGAGGCCGAGGGCGGCGCCGATCGACGCGATCGCCGCTCCCGCATCCGGACGGCGCAG
>NZ_WJSP02000707.1 GCF_009720255.1 Agromyces humi
GGCGGGTGGGATCCGGCCGACGCGCTCGCGTGGCGCGCGGATCCCGACCGTCCGCTGCCGAGCGGCGAGCCGTCGCCGAGCGCGCGGGTGCGGGAGCTCGAGCTCGTGGTGTACTCGACCCGAACTGCCGACGGCTCGGACGCGGCGGAGGAACTCGCGCGCCTGATCGGAGAGCTCGACCGTCAGCGCATCGAGATCGACCGGGCGATCGCCGAGGCCTCTGCGCCGGACACGCCCGATGCACGTCCCGCGGAACGGCCCGCCGGCGCCGTCGAATCGGCGCGCGGGGTTCGATCGTCCCACCTCCGCACCGCGGTCGTCGCCCTGGCAGGAGCTGCGGCGGGGGTGGTCCTCGCGCTGGGAGTGCTGCAGCTCGCCGGCGGGAGCCCCGGCCCCGGCGACGAGCCGACCGGCGACCCGGTACGGGGCGCGGTCGACGACGTCCTGCCGAACGACGACGTCTCGCTCGGGGCCGCCCTCGAGGAGGAGTTCGCTCGAATGCAGGAGCCCACCGACCTCCCGACGCAGCCGGTGTCGGCCTGGTTCCTGGGTGAGAGCTTCCGTCGACTGCCGGTGGAGCCCTTCCGCGGGGCCGTGTACCTCGCCCGGACCACCACGGGCGAGGTCTGCCTGCTGCTCCTCCCCGTCGACGGACGGTTGGCGTCGGGCTGCGTCGCGGAGGGCGGCGTCACCGCGAGCGGGCTCGCCGCGGTGACCCGTGCCCCGACCGGTGACACGCCCCCGGGTGGGGACGAGTTCATCCGGGTCCGCTGGACGGGCGACGGGGCGATCGTCGAGATCGCGCCCGTG
>NZ_WJSP02000708.1 GCF_009720255.1 Agromyces humi
CCCAGCGACCGGCGCCCGGTTCGCGGAGCCGTCGCACGAGCGGGATGCGCAGGCTCGGCGAGGCTGCGCCCGCGTCGGGGCTCAGCGCGAAGATGACCGTCGAGACGGCGAGCCGTGCCTGCGCGCCGCGATCGTGCTGCTGCGACATCCGCTGCCCCCTCTCGACCGGAGCACCTTAGAGTCAGTCTGACCTGAAGTGCTGGGATCAGCTTACAGTCACCTTGACTCGAACGCCAATCGCGTGACGTCGTGCATCTGCTGGACACGTGCGCCGGCTTCGCCGCGGTCATACCCTGCCGTGGCGCCCAGCAGATCCCGAGGGCAGCTCACCCGCGCCAGCCCCGCAACCGCAGTCGCGCGGCGATGCGCTCGATGGTCTCCTCGGATCCCTCAAGCTCGCCATCCGGCACGTCGATCGCACTCACCCGGATCACCACCCAGCCGACGTCCTGCAGTCGCTCGTACCGACGGATGTCGCGCCGGAACTGCAGCGGCGCGCGGTGGTGGTCGCCCTCGTACTCGATCGCGATGCGGTGCGCGGGATAGGCGAGGTCGACCGTCGGCTCGAACCCGGCGAGCCGCGCATCGCGGACGACGAACGCCACTTCGGGTTCTGGCAGGCCCGCGCGGACGATCCGCCGACGCAAGAGGGTCTCGCGCCGCGAGAGCGGGCCCGCGCTCGAGAGCGAGGTGAAGGACAAGGAGAACGAGGTCGTCGAGACGCTCGCCTCGAAGTACGTCGAGGCGCGCAAGGGCCTCGACGAGCGGATCGAGGCGCTGCAGGCCGAGAACAAGGGCCTCG
>NZ_WJSP02000709.1 GCF_009720255.1 Agromyces humi
GGCGCCGCGACCCTCGCCCCCGAGCCCGACCTCGCGCCCCCGCCCGCCGTCGCGGCCCCGGCGCCGCAGACCGTGTACGTGCAGGCTCCCACGCCGCCGAAGGTGCGGAGCAACCGGGGGTTCGGCGTGCTCGTCGCCCTGGTCGGCACCGTCGTCTTCGCGCTGCTCTACGCGGGCGTGTCGTACCTGATCCTCCTCGGACGCGGCGACGTCGCCCAGGCCTCCTCGGTGTTCACGCAGTTCCTCCTGCAGCCGGTCTTCTGGGTGCCGGTGCTCGCCTGCTTCGTCGGCTTCGCCGTGCTCGCCCTCATCGTGAACCGCGGCCCCTGGTGGTGCTACGCCGTGTTCGGCCTGCTGGTCGGCGCGTTCGTCTACCTCTCCTACATCGGCGCGGCGCTGCTCACGGTGCAGGCGTGGACGTTCACGCTGGATCAGGCGAACGACTTCGTCGCGCAGCGCTGGCTCGACCCGTTCGCGATCGTCGCGGGCATCATCGCCCTCGAGGTGCCGATCTGGTTCGGCGGCTGGATCGCGTCGCGCGGCCGTGCGGTCTCGGAGCGCAATCGCCTCGCCCGCGAGGCGTACGACCGCGAGCTCGCCGCGGGCCCGCAGCCGCAGCGCGCCTAGCCGGGCGCCCGGTACGCTGCTGTGTCGGGGATGGTGACCTCTCCCCATCGACAGTGCAGCCCCGATGGCCTTGGGTGGCTCTGTACCCTGCGCACCCGAGGAGCGATGTGAGCATCACGATGCACGTCGACGAGGAGTCGACCCCGGGCATCGGCCCCGACGGAC
>NZ_WJSP02000071.1 GCF_009720255.1 Agromyces humi
GGGAGCCGTCACCCCGGGCGAGGCCGGGGCGGGCGCCGGGGCGGGCTGCGCCTCGACCGATCGCACGGCGCGGGCACGCGTCTCGTCGGCGCCGTCCTCGACGGGCGCCTGTCGCTCGGATGAGAGGTTGGGGACCTCGATGGTCGTGGCCGCGTAGCCGAGCTCGAGCTCGACGCGCTGGAGCGCGCGGGCGAACTCCACTGCACTGGGGTAGCGGTCCTCGCGGCGCGTCGCCATGCCCTTCGCGAGCACGGACGCCAGGCTGCGCGGCACGTCGTCACGGCCGATCGGCGTGATCGCGCCCCGCTCGATGCGCCCGATGAGGTCGAGCGACCCGTTCGGCCGACCCGGGATCTCGAACGGCGTGCGTCCGGCGAGGAGCGAGTGCACGGTGGCGGCGAGCGAGAAGACGTCGCTGCGCTGATCGGGCTTGGGGTCGTCCTCGAACATCTCGGGCGGCGACCACGGCACGCTCATGCCGACCGCGGACTGGCCCGACGACGTCGACGACGCGTCGACGGGCGACGTCATCGTGTGCACCGGCAGCTCGCCCTCGAGGTTCGACGAGATGCCGAAGTCGGTCAGCGCGGGCCATCCGTAGTCGTTCGTCAGCACGTTGGCCGGCTTGATATCGCGGTGCAGGATGCCGGCGGCGTGCGCGGTGGCGACGGCGCCGGCGAGGCGGATGCCGGTGCGCAGCGCATCCTCGACGGCGAACCGCTCGCGCTTGTAGCGCTCGGCCAGGCTCGGACCCGAGCAGTACTCCATGACGAAGTAGGGGCGGCCGTCGGCGGAGACGTCCGCGTGGAAGATCGTCACGATGAACGGATGCGCCGACAGCTGGGCCATGAGGTTGGCCTCGGCGACGAACTGGGCGCGCGTGTCACGGCCGAGCTCCTCGGTGAGGAGCACCTTCACCGCGACCTTGCGCCGCGGCAGGCGCTGCTCGTAGAGGAACACGTCGGCGAACCCGCCCGAGCCGAGCAGCTGCAGCGCCGTGTAACCGGGCAGGTCGGGCGGCGTGGACGGGGCGCGACGCATCACTCGCCCACGACCTGGATGGTCCATCCGCCGCCGAGGTCCATCACCGTACCGGTGAGGACCGGCGTCGGCTCCCCGGCCCGCAACTTGACCGGGGGCTTGCCGGGCGCGACGACATGCGTGCCGTTGCGCGAGTGCAGGTCGGTCACCACGACCGTGTCGCCCTCGACCGCGACACGCAGGTGGTTGCGTGAGATGTCGGGGTCGCCGGCCCCGATCGTGATGAGGCGCGGGATGCTGCCCCCAGACTCCACGGCCTGGCTCCACCGATCCGCCTGACCGTCGAGGCCGCGGCCCGCACCATGCCGTGGCGATTCCTCACCACATCCGCACCACACAGCACCGAAAGGACTGGACAATGAAGTCACCGAGAACAGTCGCGATCGCCGGCCTCGCCGCGTTCGCGATGGTGGGCGCCCTCGCCGCCTGCAGCGCGGGGGGCGGAAGCGACAGCGGCAAGACCGAGCTGCGCGTCGCGACCTTCCCGCCCGGCGCCGACGAGGCGGCCTACACCGCGTTCGCCGAGCAGGAGAAGCAGTTCGAGAAGGCGCACCCCGAGATCGACATCATCGGGGTCGAGTACGAGTGGGAGGGCCCGACCTTCGCGGTGCAGCTCGCCGGCGGCAGCCTGCCCGACGTCTTCACCGTGCCGTTCACCGACTCGAAGACGCTGCTCGAGAACGGCCAGCTGATGGACGTGACCGACGAGGTCGCCGAGCTCGGCTACACCGACAAGTTCAACCCGATCCTCCTCGACGCCGTGAAGGACGGCGACCGCATCTACGGGTTCCCGCGCCAGGCGTACGCGATGGGCCTGCACTACAACCGGACGCTGTTCGAGGAGGCCGGGCTCGACCCCGACAACCCCCCGGCGACGTGGGACGAGATCCGCGAGGCCGCGAAGACCATCTCCGAGAAGACGGGGAAGGCGGGCTTCATGGAGATGACGCAGAACAACACGGGCGGCTGGCAGCTCGTCGCCGCGACCGCCGCCCGAGGCGGCAGCATCCAGGAGGACCACGGCGACGGCACGTACACCTCGACGATCGCCAACGACGCGACGAAGGCGCATCTGCAGTACCTGCACGACCTGCGCTGGGAGGACAACTCGCTCGGGTCGAACTTCCTGCTCGACTGGGGCACCATCAACCAGGAGTTCGCCGCGGGCAACATCGGCATGTACTCCTCGGGCTCCGACGTCTACACGGCGCTCGTGCGCGACTTCTCGCTGGACCCCGACGACTACGGCCTCACCGTCGTGCCCGTCGAGGACGGCGGCGGCACGCTCGGCGGCGGCGACATCGCGGTCGTCAGCCCGACGGCCGACGACGAGACCAAGGCCGCGGCAGTGACGTGGATCGACTGGTTCTACATGCAGAAGCTGCTCGACGAGGACGCCGCAGTGCTCGACGCGAAGACCCTGGCCGAGAGCGACCAGGCCGTCGGCACGCCCGTGCTGCCGGTGCTCGACCGCGAGACCTACGAGGAGTCCCTCACCTGGATCGAGCCGTACATCAACGTGCCGCGCGACCAGATGACGCCGTTCATCGAGGGCGTCTGGGACCAGACCCCCATGGGTGAGCCGAAGGGCAAGACCCAGGAGATCTACGCGCTGCTCGACACCGTGGTGCAGGCCGTGCTCACCGAGGAGAACGCCGACATCGACGCCCTCCTCGAGCAGGCCGACGCCGACGCCCAGGCCCTGCTCGACGAGTAGGAGCCGAGTGGATGCCGCGAGCCGGGCCTCCTCCCCGGAGGCGGCTCGCGGCATCCGCCACCAGCCCGACCCCGCCGCCCCACCGGCGCCCACGAAGGATCACCGATGACCCTCACCGCCAAGCCGCCCGCCGCACCGCCCGCGGGTGGTGACGACGTGCCGCCAGCGGCATCCGCCCCACCGCGACGACGCCGCGGCATCCGCACCTGGGTGCGCGGCGGCGGGCTGTCGACGCTCGCCTTCCTCGCCCCCATGCTCATCGTCTTCACGGTGTTCAGCTGGTCGCCGATCGTGCAGTCGATGGTCATGAGCCTGCAGGAGACGAACCTGCTCGACCCTCCGACGTGGGTGGGGCTCGACAACTTCGCGCACGTGCTGAACGACCCGCTGCTCGGCACCGCCGTGGTCAACACGCTGTACTTCGCACTGCTCGCGCTGCTGTTCGGGTTTCCGCTGCCCATCCTCGTGGCGGTGCTGATGAGCGAGGTGCGCCGCGCGAAGGGCTTCTACTCGGCGCTCGCCTACCTGCCCGTGGTGGTGCCGCCCGTCGTGGCCGTGCTGCTCTGGAAGGTGTTCTACGACGCGAGCCCGACCGGCCTGTTCAACACGATCCTGAGCTGGGTCGGCATCCCGCCGCAGCCGTGGCTGCAGTCGTCGGCCACCGCGATGCCGTCGCTCGTGCTCGAGGCCACCTGGGCCGCGGCCGGTGGCGCGATCATCATCTACCTCGCCGCGCTGCTCAGCGTGCCGCCCGAGCTCTACGACGCCGCCGAGGTCGACGGCGCCACCATCTGGCAGAAGGTGTGGAACGTCACGCTGCCGCAGCTGCGCGGCATCCTCTTCATCATGCTCATCCTGCAGGTCATCGCGACGGCGCAGGTGTTCCTCGAGCCGTACCTGTTCACGGGCGGCGGGCCGAACAACGCGACGGTCACGATCCTGCTCCTCATCTACCGCTACGCCTTCCAGAACAGCCTCGGCGGCGACTACGGCGAGGCCACCGCGCTGAGCGTCATGCTCGCGATCGTGCTCGCCCTGCTCAGCTGGCTGTACTTCAAGCTCACCGAACGTTGGAGCACCTCATGACGACGACCCCGCCCCCGGTCTTCGAGGAGGTCGACGCCCCGCACGCGGCGACCGGCCTGCGCGGGGTCATCGGCCGCCGCCGGGCCGACCGCCGCAGCGACGATCGGGGCGACCGGGGCATCGTCTCGGGCTTCGACCGCAAGAAGGGCGGCGTCAGGCTCGGGATGGGCGGCGTGCACCTCTTCCTCTTCGTGGGGCTGGTCGTGGCCGGCCTCGGCCCGCTGCTGTGGCTCGCGAAGTCGGCGGTGACGCCCACGCAGGACACGCTGCGCCAGCCGCTCGCGCTCTGGCCGAACGGCATCGACTGGGCGAACATCCCGCAGGCGTGGAACGACGTGCACATCGACCAGTACTTCTGGAACACGATCGTGATCGCGGGGGGCTCCTGGTTCTTCCAGCTGCTGATCGCGACGACCGCCGGCTACGCCCTGTCGGTGCTGCGCCCGAAGTACGGCCCGATCCTGAACGGCGCGATCCTCGCGACGATGTTCATCCCAGCGGTGGTGCTGCTCGTGCCGCTGTACCTCACGATCGTGAACCCCCCGCTGCTCGGGGATGTGTCGCTGCTCAACAACTACCTGGCGGTGTGGCTGCCGGCGGCGGCGAACGCCTTCAACATCCTGCTCGTGAAGCGCTTCTTCGACGCGCTGCCGCGGGAGGTGTTCGAGGCGGCGAAGACCGATGGCGCGGGGCCGTTCCGGCTGTTCTGGTCGGTGGTGCTCCCGATGTCGAAGCCGATCCTCGGGGTCGTGTCGGTGTTCGCGATCATCGCCGCGTGGAAGGACTTCCTCTGGCCGATGCTCGTGCTGCCCGACCCGGCGGTGCAGCCGCTGTCGGTGCGCCTCCCGGCGGTGCAGCAGTCGATCGAGCTCGACGTGTTCCTCGCGGCGCTCGCGATATCGACGCTCATCCCCGTCGTGATGTTCCTCCTGTTCCAGGGAGTGTTCCTGCGCTCCGCCGGGCTCGGGGGCGCGGTCAAGGGGTGACGGATGCCGCGGCGCGAGCCCGCGGCATCCGTCGCCGTCGGCGTAGGCTGGCGCCCGTGGAGCATCCGCGCGTCGTCGACCCGGCGCATCCGCTCATCGAACGGGTGCGCCGCATCTGCATCGCGCTGCCCGAGGCCGTCGAGGTCGAGGCGTGGGGCCGGCCCACGTTCCGGGCGGCGAAGCCGATCTTCGTGCACGTCGCCGCGACTCCAGACAACCCCTTCTCGATCATCGTGAAGACCGACCCCGAGGAGCACCTCGCTCTCATGCAGGACGGTCGGTTCTTCGGGGCGCCCTACTACGACCGCTCGCGCTGGCTCGCCGTGGCGCTCGACGCGCCCGACACCGACTGGGACCTGCCCACCGAGGTCATCGAGACGTCGTACCGGCAGGTCGCGAACCGCCGTCAGCTCGCCGCCCTCGACGCCCTGCGACCCGACCACGCGGACGGCTCGACCGAGTCGTGACACCCGCTTTGGGGGGTATTCGAACGATTCAAGACTGGTGACAGGAGGACGTCGAGCGGCCAGCGTTGGAGATGGCCCGACGGCCGTCGGGCCCACCCAACCCGAATCGGAAGGACACCATGTTCTCCAGGACACTGACCAATGTGGGAGCGGGCGTCGCGCTCGCCGCCGCGCTGGCGCTCGGCACCGGTGCCGCCGCCTACGCGCACGAGTGCTACAACCCGAGCCGCTCCGACCAGGGCGACGCGAAGGCGGGCGCCAACTCGCAGGCCTGGTTCACGCTCGTCGTCGCCGACGCGATCCAGGGCGACGCCGACGCCGGCTTCATCACGCAGGAGCAGGCCGACTGCATCAAGACGGCGTACGCCGGAAGCGGCGCGCCCGCCTCGTTCACCGTGATGGTGAAGGGCGCCGTCGGCCAGGGTGGCGTGATCGCGGCGCACAACCCGAACCTCGTGCACTCCACGGACGGCAAGGGCATCGATCACGCGTTCGCCGCGTACGGCGAGCAGATCTTCGGGAGCTACGCCGCCTGCGGCGTCGAGTTCTGAGGCGTCCGGCGTACGCTCGGGGGCCCTCGGCTCGACGATGAGCCGGGGGGCCCCGATACGCTGCCACTCCCTCGCAGCGACCGCCGGCGCCCCCGCCGGATTGGCGCGATCGCGGCACGTGGGTTAGAGTTACGTGGTTGCCTGATCGCGCGGAAGCGAGGGTGACATCCAACGCGCCCGTAGCTCAACGGATAGAGCATCTGACTACGGATCAGAAGGTTGGGGGTTCGAATCCCTCCGGGCGCACACTGGTTGAGACAGTGGAGAAGCGGTTCGCGAAAGCGGGCCGCTTCTGTCGTTTCCGGCCCGATTCGCCGCGCCTCCGCGAACACGCGAGGCTTTGACCCCCGGTCGGGGGGTATTTCCGAATGGTTTCCGATGTGATGCTGAGAATCCGCCGAACATCGGCGCGTGCGGCCCGACGCAGTCATGCTCGATGCTTTGCGTCCCGGCTATGCTCGGCTCAGATCTGATTCCGGTGGTGGAAGTCGGGATATGCGGGGTGCGCGAAACGGGGGGACCGTGGTTCCGTCGAATCGGGAGGGACGCCACGACGTCGGGCGAGGCGCCAGCCTCATGCGACGGGGGTACGCGCTGCTCATCGGCGCGGCGATCACCCTGGTGGTCTTCCACGAGCTGACCTCGCTCTTCACGAACGGTCATGCGCACGACGGCAGCCTCGCCCTGGCCCCCGAGCTGCACGGCGCCAACCTCGTCTGGGCGGCGCCGGCGATCGCGGCCGGCATCGGCGTCGGGGTGTCGCTCCTCGTCGCGTCCGCGTCGGAGGCGGGCATCGTCATGCTCGAGCGGTTCGGCCTGCCGGGGCTCGGCGCCGACGCCCGCGCCCGGGCCAACGGGCTCGCTTGGGGGGCCATCGCGATGCTCGGCGTGCACTTCACCGGTGCGGCGTTCGCCGTGGTCCCGGGTGGGCACACCGTGGCCGCGCTCGTCCTGGGCGTGGTGCTCTGCCTCGGCACGGCACGGTTGCACCGCCTCGCGATCGAGCATGAGGCCTATCGCACGTTCAACCTCATCGCCATGCTCCTGGCGGCCGGAAGCCTCGCGAGCATGAGCCTGACCCCCACCGGCGCGTGGTGGACCCACAACTTCAGCACGCTCGGCACGTCGGACGACATGGCCGCCGCCTGCTTCAACATCGCGATCGTTGCGTCGGGTGCTGGGATGGCGGCGATGTCCGGGGCGTTGACCCACGCCGTCGCCGACGTGCGCTTCGGCGTGCGGCGCGGGGGCCTCACGACGATGCGCGTCCTCATCGTGCTCATCGGAGTCAGTCTCATGGGCGTCGGCCTCTTCCCGATCGACGGCGACAGCACCGTGCACAATGCCGCCGCGCTCGGAGCGGCGGTCTCGTTCGCCGTGCTGGCGATGGGCGTGCAGCTCTGGGCGCGGCGGCTGCCGCTCACGCTCGTGGTCGCCTCCTACGCATCGATCGCCATCGAGGTCGCGGCAATGGTCGCCTATGAGGGCCTGGGCGTGTTCAACCTCACGGTGTTCGAGATCGTCGCCTTCACGCTCGTCTTCGCCTGGCTCATCGCGCTCGTCGCCATCACGCACGCGAGTCCCGGGCCGACGGATGCCGCGGCTGGCCCGCATCTCGCCGTGCGGCGTCCGGGCGGCTCGCACATGCCCGCGCACGGCGGACGCGGCGGACGCCGCCGGATCGCGACCCTCGCGCATCCGGCCGCCGCCTCGGGTCCCGCGTCGCGGCATGTTCGGAGACCCGCTGCCCGCCCGGCTCCCCGGCGACCCGAGCGACACGACCGGCCGCAGGTGCCCGCCGGTGTGCCGTCGCCCGACCTCGCCGGCGTGCCGTCGCCCGCCCGCGCAGGAATGCGCCGGGGCGCCGAGCGCGTTGTGATGAGCGGGCGAGTCGCACGGGGCATCCGGCGATGGCCCGGTCTCGCGATGGAGGAACTCATGCACGACACCGTCAGGATCGAACGCAACGATGCGGCGGAGCGCTACGAGCTCACCCTGGACGGCGAGCCCGTGGGCTTCGCGCAGTACCGCGCGACCCCGGGCCGCATCGTCTTCACGCACACGGTCGTCGAACCCGAGCACGAGGGAGAGGGCCTCGGCAGCCGCCTCGCGAAGTTCGTGCTCGACGATGCGATCGCGCGCGGCGACCGCATCGTGCCGCGGTGCCCGTTCATCGCGGCCTACCTGCGCGAACACCCCGGGTACGAGGCATCCGTCGACTGGCCCGCGTGACCGGCGATCGGATCGTGCCCGGCCACCCGGGCGCTCCGGCGTTTTGACCCTCATTCGGGGCGCTGTGCGAAGCCGCTGCCGCGGTTAGATTCGAGGAAGCCCGAGTCGGCCCGATACCCGACAGTTCCGTCATGCCATGACGACCTGCGACCGTCGACAGATGTTTGCTCGGGATCCTGCTCGCCGAGCTCAGTTCGGGTCGCTCGGTGGGAGAGGTCTCCCCCGGAGACCGCGGTGGGATGGGAGGTAGGGTTCCCATCCCACCGTCCCGGCGGAGCCGGAGTGCGCGGCCCTCGTCCACGGAACCGCTATCGTGCGGCCTCCAGTGCGCCGCGGACGGTGTCGAGCAGTTCGTGCCAGGAGACGATGAACTTCTCGACGCCTTCGCGTTCGAGGACGGCGGTGACGTCGTCGTAGTCGACGCCGACCCGGGCGAGCGCGTCGAGCACGGCGCCGGCGTCGGCGTACGCGCCGGTCACGGTGTCGCCGACGATCTCGCCGTGGTCGAAGGTGGCCTCGAGGGTCTTCTCGGGCATGGTGTTCACCACGCCGGGTGCGACGAGCTCGGTGACGTAGAGGGTGTCGGGCAGCGCGGGGTCCTTCACGCCGGTCGATGCCCAGAGCGGCCGCTGCCGGTTCGCGCCGGCCTGCAGCAGGGCGGTGGCGCGGTCGCCGCCGAACACGTCCTCGTAGAGCTGGTAGGCGAGGCGGGCGTTCGCGATGCCGGCCTTGCTCTTCAGCGCGAGGGCCTCGTCGGTGCCGACCTCGGCGAGGCGTTTGTCGATCTCGGTGTCCACGCGGGACACGAAGAACGACGCGACCGAGTGGATCGTGGACAGGTCGATGCCCGCGGCCTTGGCCTGCTCCAGGCCGGTCAGGTACGCGTCGATGACCTGCCGGTACCGGTCCAGGCTGAAGATCAGCGTGACGTTCACGCTGATGCCCGCGCCGATCGCCGCGGTGATCGCACCCAGCCCCTCGACCGTCGCCGGGATCTTGATCATCACGTTCGGCCGGTCCACCTTCTCCCACAACGCATGCGCCTCGGCGACCGTTGCATCCGTGTCGTGCGCCACCCCGGGCTGGACTTCGATCGACACGCGGCCGTCGTAGCCGTCCGTGCGGTCGTACACCGCTCGCAGGTGATCCGCGGCCTCGCGCACGTCGTGCGTCGTGATCTCGAAGATCGCGTGCTCGACGTCCGCCCCCTCGGCGGAGAGGGCGTCGATCGCGTCGGTGTACGACTCGCCGTCCGCGAACGCGGCGGCGAAGATGGTCGGGTTCGTCGTGACGCCGACGACATCGCGTTCGCCGATGAGTCGTTCGAGCTCACCGGTGGTGATCCGCTTCCTCGACAGGTCGTCGAGCCAGATGCTGACCCCGGCTCGTGACAACGCGGCGGTGGGGGTGTTCGTGCTCATGGGAGTAGTCTCCGCCCATTTCGGTCGGGCGGCGAGGGCACCGCCTACCACGAACCGATGGGACGGGCAAGGGTGGTGCGGTCTCGAACGGACGCACGGAGCGCGCCATACCATCAGGCATGGTGTCTTCGCGATCGCCGCAGCCCGATGCGGCGAAGGCCGAAACCGATCGCGTCGAGTCGGCGAGGATCTTCGTCGTCGACTCGGCCATCGATGACACCGCCGTCGACGGCCTCCATGAGGTCCCGCGTCTGGTCGCGAAGGCGAAGCGGCATCATGGATTCGTCTGGCTGCACCTCGTCGATCCCGAAGAGCAGACCGTCGATCGGGCACGCGAGACGCTCGGCATCCATCCCATCGCGGCCGCCGACGTCGTCTCGGGCCGGCAGCAGCCGAAGGTGCAGAAGTTCGCCGAGCACCTCTTCATCCTGTTGTGGAGCATCCTCCCGCGCGGCGACTCCGGCGACCTCGTCCTCGGTCAGACGTACCTGTACATCGGCGACGGCTGGCTGCTGACGGTGCAGCGAGGCGAGGGCGGTGAACTGACCGACCTGCCCCGACTGTTGAACGACGCGCCGGAGAACCTTCGGAACGCGGCGATGCCTGCGGCCTACACGATCATGGCCGAGGTCGTCGACGGGTACGCCAAGGCGGCCGCCGACGTCGAGTCGGACCTCGAGTCGCTCGAGGAGCAGGTGTTCAGCGAGGGCACCACCGAGGACCATCGTCGCATCTACGAGATCCGCAAGGACATCGGGCGGATCGACCGTGCGGTCTCGAGCATCGCGGCGGCGCTCCGCGAGAGCACCCAGCATCTCGAGGCGTTGACCGTCGGCAACGACCAGATCGTCCCGTACCTCCACGACCTCCTCGACGACGCGGCGGGCACGGCGGCGTTGATCAACAACCAGAGCCGAGCGCTCGATGCCATCCTTTCCAGTCACGAGAACAACGTGGCCGCCCGCCAGAACAAGGACATGCGCACCATCTCCGCGTTCGCGGCGCTACTGGCCCTGCCGACACTCATCGCCGGGCTGTACGGCATGAACTTCAAGAACCTGCCATTCGTGCAGTGGCAGTTCGGATGGCTCGCCGTCGCCGCCGCGATCGTCGTCGTCGTCGTCGACGTCGTGATCTACCTCATGTTCAAGCGACGGCACTGGCTCTGACGGCACCGGCTGTGACGGTTCACATCATCAGCGGGTCGGCCGCCTGCGCGACCGTGTGATCGAGTCCTGATCCGGGCATGATGGTCGCGACCGACGCGGCGAAGGCACGCACCTCGCCGCGACGGATGGCGAGCCCGTAGGAGGAGAGCACTTCGCGGACGGCGCGAGCGTCGAGTGCGGTGGTCAACGTCCAGACGATCGCACGTTCGATGTCCTCGGCGTCGGCAGGTTCGGGCAGGTTGCCGAGCAGGACGGACTCGTCTTCGATCTCGATGCCGAGCCGGACCTGAACCTCGTGGGTGAGATGGTTCATGGCTCGAACCTCGCACATCGGGGCCCGGGCGTCGATGGGGTTGCGGTCGCGGCGATGGCGTCGTACGACCGGCGGCGCCGGCCGCCCTCAGGTCGCGGTCGGTTCGCCCAGCAGCTCGTCGAGGTGCGCGAGCAGGTCGGCGGGGTCGTCGTACACCGCCCGCGCTCCCGCATCACGCAGCTCTCCATCGGAGATGCCGCCCGAACGCAGGCCGTACGCGGTGACGCCGGCGCGCCGCGCGGCGATCATGTCCCAGGTGGAGTCGCCGACGAAGAGGGCCTCAGACGGATCCGCTCCCGCACGCTCGAGCGCCACCTCGATGACGCCAGGCTCCGGCTTCGCCGTCTCGACGTCGTCGGCCGAGGTCGTCGCGTGGATCGAGGCATCCGCGTCGATCGCCTCGAGCAGGAGCCGCAGCTCGTCGTCTGGAGCCGACGTCGCGAGCACGACCCGGATGCCGCGCCCGTCGAGTGTCTCGAGCAGCTCCGGGACCCGGTCGAACCTCCGGAGCCGCGGCGCCAGTTCGCCGTAGTACTCGGAGTGCCGGCGCTTCACCTCGTCGACCCACGCGGGCTCGCGGTCACCGGCGAGCGCCTGGACGAGCAGCGCCGAGTCCTGTCCGATCGCACGGTGGATGCGCCAGCTGTCGACCTCGACGCCGCATCGCGTGAATGCACGCTGCCACGCGTCGACGTGCAGCAGGTTCGAGTCGACGAGCGTGCCGTCGACGTCGAAGAGGACGGTGCGCGTGGCGGCGGATTCCATCGCTCCGGTCTACACCCCGCAGCGGTGCCGCGGCCACGGGTTGACGGGCGAGCTCAGCCGTCGGATGCCGCGTCGGCGTCGAGTTGGGAGGCCGGGCGTTCTCCGACCGACTCGCGGAGCCGGTCGCACAACGTGATGAGCTCGCGGAGATCTGCTTCGTCGAGGGCGGAGCCGACGTGGCGGTCGATGGTGTCCATGTGCCGGAACGCGACGCGGCGGAAGAGCGCGAAGCCCTCATCGGTGATGCCCACGATGGTGCCGCGGCCGTCGGCGGGGTCGTGCATCTTCGTCACGAGCCCGCGTGAGGCGAGGCGGTCGACCAGCCGGCTCACGCTCGGCTGGGTGATGAGCACCGAGCGGTTCAGGTCCTTCAACCGCAGGCGGCGGCCCGGTGCCCGGGTGATGTTGAAGAGCACGTCGTACTCGTTGAGCGAGATGACGTCGCTCGGGAACTCCGCGGCGAGCGCCCGCATGATCGTGACCTGCGCGCGGAAGAGCGACTCCCATGCGGCCACCGTGATCGCGCGTTCCGCCAACTTGGGCTCCCCTCGACGTGTCGACGCCGGGCCGCTCGACCCGGGCTCATCCAAGGATAGGGAAACCGCGGCGGGAACGGGTGAGGGCCGGTCGTAGAGGCTGACGACCGACCCTCGCCCTTGCACCAAGAGTGTCCTGCAATCACATTCCGCATCCACCGCCACAGCAAACAGTGGGTGCGTAATGAATATATAACGGATCGATAACGGGCGCTAGTTATCGTTCTGTGATTTTTCGGAATTCAGTACAGGTCGGGCGACGGCGTCGAGGCCTGGCGGATCGAGACGTCGGCGTGGCGGTCGAATCGGTAGCCGACGCCGCGCACCGTGCGCACGATGTCCTGGTAGTGCGCGAGCTTCGAGCGCAGCCGACGCACGTGCACGTCGATGGTGCGCTCGCTCGGTGCCTCGTCGTCGGCGTCCCACAGGCTGTCGATGAGCTCGTGGCGGTCGATCGTGCGGCCCTCGCGGAGCACGAGGTACTGCAGCAGCTCGAACTCCTTGTAGGTGAGGCCGGCGGCCTCGCCGTCGAGCAGCACGCGCTTGCGGGAGATGTCGATGATGACGCCGTTCGGGTGGCGGTCGGCGTCGTCGCGCGTGCCCTGCCCCTCGCGCTGCTTGGCGAGCGCGGCCGGGTCCTGGAGGGCGAGCCGCACGACGTCGACGTCCCGTCCGCCCGACCCCTCGGGGGCCAGTGCGACCGCCGCGTAGGTCTCGGCCGACGGAGCGACCTCGGCCGTGAGGGTGCGAAGCGCCTCGACGATGCGGTGCAGGGTCGTGCCGTCGGCGATGGCCTTGGCCTCGTCGATTCCGACGTAGAGCACGAAGCCTCGGGCCTCGGTGCCCTCGGGCACGGCGCGGACGCGGGGAGCGGCGGCGCGGGCGGCGGAAT
>NZ_WJSP02000710.1 GCF_009720255.1 Agromyces humi
GACATCCAGCTCCCGCCGCGCGACACCCGGAAGAGCGAGAAGGCCGAGGACCTCGCCCAGGAGGCGATGCTCGAGGCGATGCGGCAGTGGCCGTCCGAGGGCGTGCCCCGCAACGGCGGCGCGTGGCTCACGGCGGTCGCGAAGCGTCGCGCGATCGACGGGTGGCGCCGCCGGGAGCGGCTCGACGAGCGGTACGCCGCGATGGCCCGCGACCTCGAGCAGCAGGACGGCGAGGCATCCGGAACCTTCTGGGACCCCGACACCATCGACGACGACGTGCTGCGCCTCGTGTTCGTGGCGTGCCACCCCGTGCTGTCGCGCGAGGCGCAGATCGCGCTCACGCTGCGCATCGTCGGCGGCCTCAGCTCGGAGGAGATCGCGCGGGCGTTCCTCGTGCCGGTCGCCACGATCCAGCAGCGCATCGTGCGGGCGAAGAAGACCCTCGCCGCGGCGAACGTGCCGTTCGAGGTGCCCGAGCCGCAGGAGTACGCCGGCCGGCTCGGGTCGGTGCTGAGCGTGCTCTACCTCGTCTTCAACGAGGGCTACCTCCCGGCGGCGGGCGAGCACTGGGTGCGACCGGATGTCTCCGCCGAGGCGCTGCGGCTCGCGCGCATGGTGGCCGAGCTCATGCCCCGCGAGCCCGAGGCGCACGCTCTCGTGGCGCTGATGGAGTTCCAGGCGTCCCGCTTCGGAGCCAGGGTCGGCCGGGACGGCACGCCGATCCCCCTCGACCAGCAGGACCGCAGCCGCTGGGACCGGGCGCAGATCGAGCGCGGCCGCGCCGCCCTGGCG
>NZ_WJSP02000711.1 GCF_009720255.1 Agromyces humi
GACGCCACCCACGGTCGACGCGGGCGCGGGGCCGATGCCGCGGCGGCGCGGATCGACTCGATCGTCTGCGGGTCGGCGATGGCCGACTGGAAGGGGACGAGGCGACCGTCACCGGGGTCGACGACGCCACGGCCGGGGGTCTCCGGTCCGATCGACGCCGCTGCCGCACTGCCGACCACGGCGAGGCTGTCGGCCGTGTCCATCACGCGCAGCGAGATGCGGATGGCGCAGTTCGCGGTGACCTGCTCGCGGACGACGCCGTTCGGGCGCTGGGAGGCCAGGATCAGGTGCGCGCCGAGCGATCGCCCGCGCGCGGCGATGTCGGCGATGACCCCGCCCAGCTCGGGGAATCGCTCGACCATGGCCTGGAACTCATCGACGACGATGACCAGCCGCGACAGCTCCACGCCCGGCCGCAACTCGGCGATGTCGCGTGCGCGCTCGGCGTGCAGCACGGCCTCGCGGTGGCGGAGTTCGGCGCGCAGGCTCAGCACCGCCCGCTCGGCCTCGGCCTCATCGAGGTCGGTCACCACGCCGACCACGTGCGGAAGCTCGCGGACCGGTTCGAAGGCCGCCCCGCCCTTGAAGTCCACCAGGAGGAACGCGACCCGGTCGGGCTGGTGGTCGCGCGCCATAGCGGCGATCCAGGCGAGGAGGAATTCGCTCTTGCCGCTGCCGGTGGTGCCGGCGACGATGGCGTGCGGTCCGCGCTCGACGAGGTCGAGCTCGAGCGGACCGCCGCCCGCCATGCCGACCGGCGCGCGCAGCGTGCTCCTCGAGGGGACGG
>NZ_WJSP02000712.1 GCF_009720255.1 Agromyces humi
GCCAGCGATTGGCCGACGGATGCCGCGGCGGCGACGGCCGCGCGCAGGATGCCGTCGGTTCCGGTGTCCTGCCACGCGGGCCGGTTGCTCAGCACGGACACCTCGAGCGAGGCACCGGGTCGGATCGGCGCGAGCGCCTGCAGGCCGCCGAGCAGGAGCTCCTCCGTGATCGCGTCGGGGTAGCGCAGCCCCAGGTCGGCGTGCGCCGCGGCCGGCACCACGTTGGTGAGGCCGCCGCCGGCGATCGTCCCGGTGTTGACGAGCGCCGCGGGAAGGGTCGCTGCCAGTCCACGCACGGCCAGGAGCTGGTCGACGAGCTCCTCGATCGCCGACACGCCCGCCTCGGGGTCGAGTGCGGCGTGAGCGGCGCGTCCCGAGACGGCGAGCCGCACTCGCGCGCTGCCGAGGCGGGCGGTCTTGAGGGCGCCGTCGGGATGCGGCGACTCGAAGCCGAGGACCGCCCGAGCGGCATTGGCCTCCATCTCGACGAGGTCGCGGGCCGTCGGCGAACCGACCTCCTCGTCGGCGGTGACGAGGAGCACGACGGGCGGATGGGCGACCCCGCATTGCTGCAGGAGGCGCATGGCGTGAGCGGCGACGACCAGGCCGCCCTTCATGTCGTACGCACCGGGCGCGCTGAGACGCGTTCCGTCGCGATGGACGCCGTGGGCCGCGACGGTGCCGCGCGGCCAGACGGTGTCGGCGTGCCCGAGCAGCACGACCGGGTGCGAGCCCTGCTGCGCACCCGTGCCGGGGATGCGCGCGGTG
>NZ_WJSP02000713.1 GCF_009720255.1 Agromyces humi
CTGGAGAAGTCATGGCCCAGCTTCCGGAGGTGCAGCACCCGGCCGGGATCGAACGTGCGCTCGAGCACGACGGTGGCCCCCGTCCACCACGCCAGCAGCGGCTGGATGTTCCAAGCCGCGGCATCCGCTCACCAGCCGGATCGCCTACGCGGCCGCGCACGGCCAGAACCCCGCCCTCACCGGCAACGCCGTGGTGAACGGCCAGGGCACCGGCTTCGGCAACGTCGTCCGTCGTCGAGCCGAACGTCGATCGCCTGCACCACGTGGATCCTCGCGTCAACCCGCACGTCCGTTCCGGACGCCAAGCCTAGGCTGGGCGGGTGATCGGCGGTTTCTTCTCGGGTGTGCGGATGCTCGTGCGCGGTTTCGGCTTCTGGGCGCGGCGTCCCGGCGTGATGCTGCTCGGGCTGATCCCGGCGGCGATCGTGTTCCTGCTCGTGGCCGGGGCACTCGTCGCGCTCGGCTTCGGCCTGCCCGGCATCACCGACTGGCTGACGCCGTTCGCCGACGAATGGGTCGACCCGTGGCCGACGATCATCCGCAGCGCGATCGGGGCGATCCTGTTCGGCGCCGCGGTGGTGCTCGCGGCGGTGACGTTCACGGCGGTCACCCTCGCGGTGGGCGACCCGTTCTACGAACGCATCTGGCGTGCCGTCGAGGTCGAGCTCGGCGGCAGCGTGCCCGAGCGCGGCACCGGCTTCTGGCGCTCGGTGCGCGACTCGGCCGCGCTCATCGGGCTCGGCGTCTTCGCCGCGATGGGGGTG
>NZ_WJSP02000714.1 GCF_009720255.1 Agromyces humi
GGCGCCGAGGAACTCGCGGTTCGTCTCGGCGAGGCTCACGGCACGGCCCGCCACGCGCTCGGGCTGCACGACCGCGATGGCGGCACCCTCGGGCAGGTAGTGCGCGAGCGGCACGAGCCGCTCGAGCAGTGCCGGAGCCAGCGACTCCATGCCCTCGACGGGGATTCCCTGCGAGATCTTCTCGAGCATGCCGGCGAGGCTCGGGAACTCGTGGAGCATCTCGCGGGCTCGCTGCCGCACGGCCGGTGTGAGCAGCAGCTCGCGGCTGGGGGCGAGCTGCACGCGCTCGACGACCTGGGGCAGCGAACGCTGGTCGGCGACCGAGAATGCGCGCAGCTCCTCGACCTCGTCGCCGAAGAACTCCACGCGCACGGGGTGGTCGGCGGTGGGCGGGAACACGTCGAGGATGCCGCCGCGCACGGCGAACTCGCCGCGTCGCGAGACCATGTCGACCCGGGCATAGGCGAGGTCGACGAGCCGCACCGCGAGCTGCGACAGGTCGTATCCTCGACCGCCGGCGACGAGCTCGATCGGGGCCAGCTCGGCGAGGTTGTCGGCGAGGGGCTGCAGCGCGGCGCGCACCGACGCGACCACGACGAGCGGATGCCGCGAGCCGGCCGCCTGCCACTCGTGCAGCCGCCGCAGCGCGTGCAACCGGCGCCCGACCGTCTCGGCCGACGGGCTGAGCCGCTCGTGCGGCAGGGTCTCCCAGGCGGGGAACTCGAGCAGCTCGGCGCCGTCGAGGTAGGGCGCCAGCGCGCCCCG
>NZ_WJSP02000715.1 GCF_009720255.1 Agromyces humi
GCAGTTCGAGGTCGAGCGTGGTGAACACCTGCAGTCCGCCCTGCTGCAGCATCCGGGCGCCCTCGTTGTCCTCCGTCGCTGGGTCGTCGTACCTGCACGGCCGCGGTCAGTGCAGCGAGCTCCGCGGGCGTCGCGGGCACGTTGTCGCCCATCAGGATGAGGCCCGAGACCCCCGCGTCGACGTAGGCGCGGAGCGGGGCCGGGTCGATGCCGGGTGCGTGAAGCATGAGCAGCGCGGCCGCCTTCTGCTCGAGCGTGAGCTGCGACATCCGCTCGTCGACCCACTCCGCGACGGGATCCGGCGGCGGCGTGGTCGGCGCGATCGACGGGGTGACCACCGGACGATCGGCTGCGGCCATCGGCGTGCACGCCGTGACGCCGACGAGCGTCGCCGCCAGCAGGAACGTCATGGCGGTGGGTCGGAGGGCACGCATCCGGCCGAGTGTACGCTGCGTGTCCGAGCGTCCGCCGAGCGCCCCCGTGGGTAGACTCGCGGGGCTCGGAGGGGGTCCTGTGCGACGCGGATGGAAGGCGACGACGGGAGCAGCCGTACTGCTCGCGCTCCTCGCCGTGCCCCCTGCGACCGCCTCCGCCGAGGACTACCCGACCTGGGATCAGGTGCAGGCCGCGAAGGCCGATGTGGCGTCACGTGAGGCGGAGGCGAGCCGCATCACGGCGTTCGTCGATGAGCTCGAGGCCGAGGCCGGACGGCTGGGTGATGCCGCGGTCGCCGCGGCCGCAGCATCCGCGGCCGCCGAAGCCG
>NZ_WJSP02000716.1 GCF_009720255.1 Agromyces humi
CGACCGCGTGTTCGACCTCGGCGTGACGACGAAGGCCGCCGCCGGCCACGGCATCGGACTCGCGCTGGTGCGCCAGACGGTGCACCGCCTCGGCGGCGAGCTCCACGTCGACGGCTCCGAGTTCGAGGTCACCGTTCCGCTCGTGTCCGTCGCCCGCTCGGCGTCCGTCGAGGCGGCCACCGATGGGTGAGCCGATCCGCGTGCTCGTCGTCGAGGACGAGCCGGTCACCGCCGACGCGCACGCCGCCTACGTCCGCCGCATCGACGGATTCGAGGTGGGCGGCGTCGCACACGCGGGTCATGAGGCGATCCGGATGCTGCGCGAGGCCCGTGAGGGTCGAGTCCCGCCGATCGACCTGATCCTGCTCGACGTGAACCTTCCCGACACCACGGGCATCGAACTCTGCCGGTCGCTGCGCGCGGCCGGCATCGAGATCGACGTGATCGCCGTGACGGCCGTCCGCGACGCGGCCGTCGTGCGCTCGGCCGTGTCGCTCGGCATCGTGCAATACCTGATCAAGCCGTTCGGCTTCGCGGCGTTCGCCGAGAAGCTCAACGCCTACCGCGAGTACCACGCGCGCGTGGGCGGGGCGGACATCACCGACCAGCAGGAGGTGGACGCGTCGTTCGCCGCGCTCCGCACCTCGTCGAGCGGCGGCCTGCCGAAGGGCCTCACGCCCGAGACCCTCGATCGCGTGCGGGCGGCCGTGCGGGATGCCCCGGGCGACGCCGTCTCCGCCGCCGAGCTGGCCGGCGCACTC
>NZ_WJSP02000717.1 GCF_009720255.1 Agromyces humi
GACCGGGCGGTCCGCGTCGCGCGCCGCGATGAGCCCGAGGCTCGTCAGCGGAACCTGCTCGGCCCGGCGCGCACCGAGCACGCGTTCGTAGAGGCGCCGTGGCGTGGCATCCGGATCCGCGAATCGCACGTCCTGCTCGAGGAGCTGCACGCGCAGCCCCCTCCGCCGGTGCACCGTGCCGGCGTCGACGGCCTGCGTGCCGGCCAGCACGCCGAGCAGCGTCGACTTGCCTGCGCCGATGGAACCGGTCACCAACAGCCGGGTCAGCGGCGCGACCTGCAGCGACTCCACCTCCAGGCGGCCGGCGACCGACACGTCGGACAGCTGGAGCAGCAGCCCAGACGGCTCTTCGAGCGCGTGCGACCCCGACGGGATGCCGGCGAACTCGAGCAGCGCCGGCGGCTTGCGCACCTGCTCCCGCTCGAGTGTCGCCAGCCGCTGCTCGACGTTGCGCACCCGTCGGGACACCGCCTGCTCGACGTTGGCCCGCTTGAACTTGGTGATGAACTTGTCGTTGTCGGTGGCCGCGCGCCCGTGCGAGACGTTCCGCGCGCCGTCGTTCGCCGACAGCCGCAGGCGGCGCAATTCCTCCTGCTCGTCGTCGTACTGCCGCCGCCAGCGTTCGCGCTCCTCGGCCTTCACCGACAGGTACTCGCTGAAGCCGCCGCCGAAGACGGTGCCGCCGGATGCCGCGAGCACCTCGTCGCGCGACGCACCGGCCGTGGTTCCCGACGCGGCGAGCTGCAGCGCGCCCGCACGTC
>NZ_WJSP02000718.1 GCF_009720255.1 Agromyces humi
GGGCTCGGCACCCTCCGCGACGGCACCGCCACGCTGCGCGACGGGCTCGACGACGGCGCCGCCGCGATTCCCGACTCCGACCAGGCCACGCGCGACGCGCAGGCCGACACGATCTCCGATCCGATCGCGCTGCAGACGTCGGCGCTCACCCAGGCGGGCAACTACGGAGCCGGCCTGGCCCCGTTCTTCGCCGCACTGGCGGGCTGGATCGGCATCTACGCCCTGTTCCTCATCGTGAAGCCGATCTCGCGGCGTGCGGTGACCGCGCTGCACTCCCCGATCCGCGTCACGCTCGCCGGCTGGCTCACGCCAGGGCTCCTCGGTGCGGTGCAGATGGTGATGCTCTTCGTGGTGCTCGCCGTGACCCTCGGGTTCCCGATGGCGAACCCGGTCGGCACGCTCGGCATCATGCTGCTGGCGTCGGTCACGTACGCGGCCATCATCCTCGCGCTCAACGTGTGGCTCGGCTCGGTCGGGCAGTTCCTGGGGCTCGTGCTCATGGTGCTGCAGCTCGTCACCGCGGGCGGCACGTTCCCGTGGCAGACGCTGCCCGCACCGCTCGCCGCGCTGCACCACGTGCTGCCGATGGGCTACGTCGTCGACGCGATGCGGCAGTTCATGTACGGCGGCGACCTGTCACGGGCCGGCCTCGACGCGCTCGTGCTGCTCGCGTGGCTCGGCGGCGCCCTCGTGCTCGCCGCCGTGGGCGTCACGCGCATGACGCACTACCGCACCATGCGCGACCTGCAGCCCAG
>NZ_WJSP02000719.1 GCF_009720255.1 Agromyces humi
ACCCTCGGCGGATCAGCGCGACGCCGTCGGCCGCGGCCCACCCGATGCGCCGCCACGAGAAGGGACGCAGCCACGCGGCGCGGCGCGGCGTGCGGGAGAATCCACCGGCTCCGTCGCGGCCCGTGAGGCCGGGGTCGACGAGCGGGTCGATCGCCGCGGCCGAGTCGGGCAGCAGCAGGCCGAGCACCCGGTGCACGTCGGCCACCGTGCCGACCGGGAGCACGAGGGTGCGCTGCGCAGCGTCGTTGCCCGCGGTCACCGACTGGCCCGCCACGTTGATGCGGATGGTCCACCAGCCGAACGGGCGCCACAGGATCCACTGGTTCGCCTCGATCGCGTGGATGCGGCCCGGCGGGATGGTCTGGTTGCCGGTCGAGAGCAGCCCGTGGCCGATCCGCACGCCGTCGGGCGTTCCGGCGATCGAGTAGCGCAGCGACTTGGTGATGCGCGACCACGCGTAGCTCACGAGGCCGATCGCGGCGGGCACGAACGAGAAGAGGACCCACAACTGGCCCGTGGACACGCCGACCACGATGATCGCGACGAGGATCAGCGCCCAGGCCGTCGAGCCGCCGAGCAGGGTCGAACCGATGACCCGGCCGAGCGGCAGGTGCACGACGGACTCGGGGGGTGCGAGCGACGGATCCAGCTCGGGCGCCAGGAACTCGTCGACCCGCTGGCCGAGCACCGCTGTCACGTTGGCCCGCTGCTGGGCGCCCGGCGCAGCGAGCGACGGGCCGGGGCGCGTC
>NZ_WJSP02000072.1 GCF_009720255.1 Agromyces humi
ACGCGCGCACCGAGGACTTCGGCTACCTCGCCCTGCAGACCACCCGTCCGCTCAGCGTCGCCTACGGTCTCACCGACTCCCCCATCGACCAGGCCACATGGATCGTCGAGAAGTTCCAGGAGTGGACGCGCACCAGCGCGACCACCTCGTCGAGCCGGAACGCCAGCTCGGGCGCGGTGACGAGGGCGTCGCCCTTCACCTCGAAGGACGGCATGGTGCGTGAGACGACCAGGACGCGCGGCACCCGGCCCTCGGCGAGGAAGCGCTCGAGCACCCGTTCCGACGCGGAGCCGATCAGGTGATGGGCGTCGTCGATCGCCAGGGATCCGGGTCGCCCGCGCGCGGCCTCGGCGAGCATGCGCTCGGCGATCTCCGGTCGCTGCCAGTCGCGCACGGCCGTGATGATGCGAGCGGATGCCGCGTCCTCGCCGAGCTCATGGCGCACGAGCGTCGACTTCCCCGCGCCCGCGGCGCCGACGACGAAGACGACCGGCGCCTGCAGGCGCGCGTGCAGACGCGCACGCCGCACGCCCCCGGCTGACGACGCCGGCGACCCCGCACTGCACCCCATGTCCCGTCACCCCAAGACGGTCGAACCCACCCGAACGCACACACGCTACGCGCGCGCTCACGGCGCCGCATGAGGGTCAGCACGGATGGCACGCCCTCCCCGTACCCCAGAACGGGGTGCATCCGGGGTGCGATCACGGCATGTCGGCGCGCCTCCAGCGGCGCCGCCGCGATGGCCATCGCCGCGGTTCGGACCACGCCCTCCGAGGTGATATCCTCGTACGGTTGCCGATTGCGGCACACGCCCCGATAGCTCAGTGGTAGAGCACTTCCATGGTAAGGAAGGGGTCGTCAGTTCAATCCTGACTCGGGGCTCTGGTTCTCTTCGGTTCGACCGACGAGGCCTACCCGGCGGGGTAGCTCAGGTGGTTAGAGCACACGGCTCATAATCGTGGTGTCGCGGGTTCGAGTCCCGCCCTCGCTACAACAGCAGAACTCCGCACATGCGGGTTCGTTTCACTCGGCTCGCCGGATTCACTGGCGGCCGAAACCCCGATCGCTGCGCCTGGGCCTTCGCATCAGCCTGCTGTGCTTTGGCGCCTGACGCCGCATGCATGAGATCGAGCGCCGCGGTGTCTCGCGGCGTGAGTAGGCTCGCCTCGGTGGGCGACGTCGAGATCTTCGGGGGCGATGACGCTGCGGAATCCGCCCGTCTCTATGACGTCAAGGAACGTTCGTGCGAGCCCCCACCCGGCGCACTCGTGTTCTACGACAGCGTCGGCGAGTTGTTCGGCACGAGACGTAACTGGGGCCATGTGGGTCTCGGTCTCGGTGGTGGTGAGGTCATCCACGCGCGGGACACGGTCCGTATCGACCACTACCGAAGCCTCGCGCTTCTGACTCCCGCCGCGGGATGGGAACCGCTGCATTTCCTCCGCTGGGTGCCGCTGGCACGGGCTCTCGAGGGCAGTCAGGCGAGAGCGTGGTCGACAGACCCGGTTTCGGCCGCGGTACAACAGCAGACTGATCGGTTCTCCGGCTGAGGTACCCGACGCCGGCCCGCTGCCGCACGCCTCGTCGTCGGTGCCCGGCACCGCATCGTCCGAGACCAGCACGTCGGCTTCTTCCACGCCCGGGACGCTGGTGCGCGGTGGGTGGAGGTCGCTACGGTCGAGAACACGACCCAGGGAGACACACCATGCACCTGTTCGACATCGACGACGCCCAGCGCATGAGCCGCGAGGAGGCAGCCGCCAAGCTCCACGCACTCGCCGACGCCTTGGCGAAGAACAACTCGGTCGAGTTCTCCCGCGCGGGACGCCAGATCACCGTGCGCGTTCCCGACCAGGTCGACCTCAAGGTAGAGGTGGAGCTCGGCGACGAGGGCGAGAACGAGCTGGAGGTCGAGCTCACCTGGTGAGAGCTGGGTCACCCTTCACGCGCGTCTGCGACCCACTTCGGCTGTTGATTTCGTCGGCTCACTTCGCAAGTATTCGCGCATGAGTGACAAGTCCGATTCCGAGCAGATCGACGACATCATCGCGCAGCTGAGCGGCTGGAAACAGGATGTGCTCGTCGCGCTTCGAGCTGCGATCCTCGCCGCCGACCCGGCTGCCGTCGAGGTGGTCAAGTACAAGAAGCCCTCCAAACCGGAGGGGGTCCCGTTCTGGACGCATGACGGAGACGTCTGCTTCGTCGACGTACTCAAGAGCGCCGTGAGGCTGACGTTCGCGAGGGGTGCTCGCATGAAAAGCAGCGATCTCTTCAACACCCGGCTGGACAGCAAAGTCGTCCGAGCCATCGACTACTTCGATGGAGACCGTGTGGACGAAGCGGCGGTCAAGGCGCTCGTGACGGAGGCCGTCGAACTCAATGTCGCGCCCAGATGACTGAGGTGGTGGAAGAGCGCGAGCGGTGACCCTTCGTCCCGCTCGAGTCCACTGATCACCCTGGACTGAGCATGCGATGTCTCGGCGCGTCATCGACGCCTCACATTGTCGAACCGCTTCGAAAAGCAGCAGAGCGGATGCGCGGTTCCGAGCGCCAAACCTCGCGTCGGAAGGTCGCCGCTGCCAGGCGACGTCGAGACGGCGGTTGGGGAGTGGCCCCTGTTCGGTGCGCGGGGGGCTTGTGGCATTGCGCGCGCTGGTGCGATACTCCTGTCGAACCGGTTCGACGACGGAAGTCGATTTGACGGGTTTCACCGACAACAGGTCGATCAATGGAGATACGCAGATGAGTAGAACATTCACGCCGAAGCGGCTGACCCGCCTCGCGCGAGCTCGAAGCGACGGCGATCAGCCGGGAGCGAGGTTCTGGTTCCGACGGGGTGTGGCTGCCGCGGCAGCGACCGCCGTCATCGCGGCTGGAGGGCTCCTCGCGACGACCGCACCGGCGAACGGCGCACCCGGCCCGGCCAGCACACTCGTCGTCGAAGCCGATCAGCCGTTCCGTCCCGTCACGCATATGGCCAGCGGCTCGCTCTATGGGCTGGCAGGCGCGAACGTGCCGACGCTGGACAAGATCCTCCCGATCAAACCCCACACGTTCATGCAGAAGCCGGAGGGCGGAACGCAGCAGCCGACCGGCGACGCGCTTTCGGTGGCCGACACCGCCAAGGCCGCAGGGGCGGGCGTCGTCATTCGGCTCGTGGACTACCTGCCCGGCTGGCCCTACCGGTACGACAAGGCCGCGTGGCTCCCGGCGGTCGAGAAGATGGTGAACGACACGAAGGCGTCCGGCAAGACGAACATCGTGGCGTACGCCATCTGGAACGAGCCCGATATCACCTGGCAGACGGCCAACGGCTCGTTCTTCGACCTCTGGACGGAGACGTATCGACTCGTCCGTGGTCTCGATCCCGAGATGCCGATCCAGGGGCCGAGTTACTCGGACAACATCACGAGCATGCGCGCGTTCTTCGAGCACGCGAAGGCGACGAACACGATCCCGGACGTGGTCGAGTGGCATGAGCTGATCCGGTCGTCGAAGATCAAGGGCGACGTGGAGCAGGTGCGCCGGATCCTGTCCGATCTGGGTATCCCGGAGATGCCGATCGACATCGCGGAGTACGCTGCGCCGGCCGAGGTCGGGCTCTCGGGGCCACTGGTCGGCTACATCGCGAAGCTCGAGCGCTACGGCATCACCCGGGCCGAGCTTCCGTTCTGGAACCAGTCGGGTGCACTCGGCGACCTCCTCACCGGGCGCAACGGCGACCCCAATGGCGCCTACTGGCTGTACACGTGGTACGCGCAGATGAGCGGCCAGATGGTGACCACGACGCCGCCGTCGAATGAGAGCGCGCTCGACGGGGCAGCATCCGTGAACGACGCCGGCGACGAAGTGCGCGTCATCACCGGCGGCAACTCCGGGCCGACCTCGGTCACGATCAACGGGCTCGACGATCTGTCGTTCGGTGACAAGGTGAACGTCGAACTCGACTTCACCGCATCGTACGGGCGCACGGTCAAGACGGATGGACCCATCACGATCTCGAACACGACGTACGAGGTCGGGGCCGACGGATCGATCACGGTCCCGATCGTGATGAACCCCATGTACGGCTACCAAGTGGTCGTCACCCCGGCGGGTGACCCGGACGACCTCGCCGGCACCTACGCGCTGACGAACATCAACTCCGGACTGCAGCTCGCGACGCTCGGCGGCGCGACCGCCAGCGGCACGCCCGTCGTGCAGTCGGACACCACCGTCACGGGCGACCACGTCTGGAAGGTCGAGCCCGCCGGCTCCGGACTCTACAAGGTCGTGCACACCCCGAGCGGCCGCGTGCTCGCCGTCAAGGACGCAGCGGCTTCGAACGGCGCACCGGCGGTGATCGTCGATGACAGCGGCGCCGAGGAGCAGCGCTGGCAGCTCGTTCCCGACGGCAAGGGCAGCGTGCGCCTGGCCAACTACGCCACCGGGAGGACCCTCGGCGTCGCGGACATGACCAAGAGCGACGGAGCGCCCGTGATCCAATGGACCGACGGCTCGCCGACGTCGAACTGCGTGCCGAACGGCGCCCGGCAGCCGGGCAGGATCGGGACCGCGCTCGACTTCTGCAGGACCGCCTCGTACGGCTCGCTTCCCAGCGGGATCGTGAGCAGCCTGAACGGCGATTGGTCGATCTCGACGTGGATCAAGCCCGCCGCCTTGTCGAACTGGACCCGGGTGTTCGACTTCGGCACCGGCCAGAACGTCAACATGTTCCTCACGCTCAATGCGGGTGGCGCCGGACCGCGGTTCGCCATCACGAACAGCGGGGCCGGGGCCGAGCAGCGACTCACCTACGGTGGGCAGAACTTCCCGCTGAACCAATGGTCGAATGTCGTCGTGACCGTGTCGGGCACGACCGGCCGGATGTACCTCAACGGCACCGTGGTTGCGACGAACAGCAACATGACGGTGAAGCCGTCCGCACTGGGCAACACCAACCGCAACTATCTCGGCAAGTCGCAGTACAGCGACCCGGCGTACGACGGAGCGATCGACGACTTCGCCATCTACAACCGCGCCCTGTCCGAGGCAGAGGTGGCGGCCTTGTCCGGTGGCCAGCCGGCGGCGGGCGGTGTCGCCTCGTACAAGTTCGATGAGTCGGGTGGATCCACGCTCGTCGACTCCTCGGGCAACAACCGGAACGGCACGATCGTGCTCGGCACGGGCGGCTCGACGAGCACCACGGCAACGGACGCGCAGACCGCCGACCGCTTCTGGAAGCTGACTCGCGTCGACATCACCGCTCCGGTGGTGAGCCTCGCCTGCCCGACCGAACCCGCGCTCCTCGGATCAGCGGCCACGGCCACGTGGATCGCGAGCGACGAGGAACACGGTTCAGGTCTCGCCACTCCCGCCGTGGGCTCGATCGAGCTCGACACGTCGAGTGTGGGCTCGAAGACCGCGACGGTGCCGTCCGGCACAGCGACCGACATTGCGGGCAACGCCTCGGTGGAAGCCAGCTGCGACTACTCGGTCGTCTACGACTGGGGCGGCTTCCTGAGCCCCATCGACACGGGCGACGCGGTCAACTCGGTGAAGGCGGGCAGCGGCGTCCCGGTGAAGTTCAGCCTGGCGGGCGACCACGAGCTCGCCGTCCTCGCGGCGGACTCCCCGACCATCGAGTTCGGAGCGTGCTCTCCGTCGGCTCCGGTGGACGCCATCGAGCAGACGGCGTCCGCCGGCGCCAGCGGACTGACCTACGACGCGGAGACCGACGTGTACACCTACGTGTGGAAGACGCAGAAGTCGTGGGCTGGGAAGTGCGGCACTCTGATCGTCCGGCTCGCTGACGGCACGACCCACACGGCATTGTTCTCGTTCGGGAAGTAGCAGGACGCGCGACGATGCGGTGCACGGTCCCCTGGGCCGTGCACCGCATCCTCGTTCCATCGAGGTTCGAATGGATCGCCGGCCTCTCGGCCATCGTGCTGCGCGGAGCCGCTGCAGCGAGCGTTTGCGCGATCAGCCGCCTCCACCTAACATCGAACCGGTTCGACGTGGGGAAAGGCTGGCCGGGATGGTGACCATCGGAGACGTGGCGCGAGTGGCGGGTGTCTCTCGCAGCACCGCGTCATACGCTCTCTCGGGAAAGCGCGCGATCACGCCTGCGGTCCGCGCGAAAGTGCTCGAAGCCGTTCAGGAACTGGGATACACCCCCAACGCCGGTGCCCGTGCGCTCGCCACCTCCCACACGAAGGTGATCGGCCTGCTCGCACGGTTCCTCGAGGACGAGTTCGCGCCCGCGATGCTGCAGTACATCCTCGGCGTCACGAACGAGGCGCGCGAGCTCGGCTACGACACCCTGCTGGTGTCGGAAGAAGACGGAGTACACGCGCTCGAACGCCTCGCCAGCTCGCGAATGGTCGACGGCTTCGTGCTTCTCAACGTGGCCGAGAACGACGACCGGCTCGGCGTTCTCCGTCAGGCCGCACAGCCAGGAGCGCTGGTCGGCCTACCGGAGCGTACGAGCGGCGTCGACGTGTTCGACCTCGACTTCGTCGGCACCGGCCGCCTGATGGTCGACCACATGCACGAGCTCGGCCATCGCGAGCTGATTCTCGTGTCCCAGCCCCAGCACGTCGTCGAGCGCGGCGGGGCGTACGTCTGGCGCCTTGCCAACGCCGCACTCGAGCGCGCTGCCCAGCTGGGCATCGACCTGCACGCGTACTTCGGCTCGTCGACTCAGCCGAGCATCGGCGAGGACCTCAACCGGTTCCTCGACGCGCACCCCGATGCCACGGGCCTGCTGCTCAATAATGAGGCGGCCGCGGCGGCCTTGCCCAGCGTGCTCGCCGAGCGGGGTCTGCATGTTCCCGCAGATGTCTCGGTCATCGGCCGCTATTCCGACGACTTCGCGCGCACCTTCTCGCTGCCGTTCTCATCCATCGACAGCGCCGCCGACGAGCTCGGCCGAGCGGCCGTCCAACAGCTCGTGGCGCGCATCGAGGGCCGCATCCCCGAAGGTGCTCGGAACGTGGTCCACCTGATCTCACCCGAGATCCTCGACCGCGGGAGCACCGCTGCACCGCGCGTCGGGAGTTGACTCGTCTCGGCACGCCCGGCGGACGCGTCGGCGACAGCGGAGCGCCCCGCCTACCGGAGCAGACGGGGCACTCGCGCGGTCAGGCGCCGGCGCTCAACCGGCGCGGCGCGCGTCCCAGGGCTTGGCTGCCTGGGGTCCCTTCGGGAGCGGCCAGCTCACCTTGACGCCCGTGTTGAGCTTCAGCGCGTTCGCGATGGTGAAGAACGTGTCGGTCTGGTCGGTGAGGCCCAGCACGCCGATCGCGCTCGGGCCGTAGGCGGCGATGCGCAGCTGCGAACCCGTGTGCTGCTGCGAACCGCCTTCGGCGGACGTGCCGTACGAGATCCGCAGGGGAGCCTGCTCGACCGTCGTGAGCGTCGTGCCGAGCCCCGGCGTCGGCCCGTCGACGATCTGCGAGGAGTGCGCGTGGTCGGCCGTGACGATCACGAGGGTGTTCTTGTCGGCCTTGGCGAACGCGAGCGCCGCCTGCACCGCCTCGTCGAAGTCCTGCGTCTCGCCGATCTGGCCGCAGGCGTCGGCAGCGTGGTCGCGCTTGTCGATGGAGGCGCCCTCGACCTGCAGGAAGAAGCCCTTCTTCGCCTTCTTGTCGTTGAGGAGCTGGATGGACTTCTCGGTCATCGCCCTCAGCGTGACCCCGGATGCCCCGAGGTAGTCGGGGTTCGGCTGGCACTCGACGCCCGTCGCCGCGCCCGAGCCGCCGACGGTGGCCACGTTCGGCGCGAAGCGGGTGGGGAGGTTGCCGCCCGCGAACAGGCCGAGCACCGGGGCATCCTGATTCGCCTTCGACAGCCCCGCGAGGCCGGCGCCGTCGGTGACGACCTCGTAGCCGCGGTCCTCGGCCTGGTCGAGCAGGGTCATGCCCGCCCATTCGCCGGCCTTGGCGGTCTGCGCGAACGTCGCCGCCCCGCCGCCGAGCGTCACGTCCGGACGCGTGTCGAGGAGCTGCTCCGAGATCGAGCCCGCGCCGCCGTTCACCAAGGCGTCCGCGCCGCAGCTGGGGCTGTCGGGTCCGTAGCAGCTGCGGGCGGCCACGTGCGCGACCTGCACGGCGGGTGTCGCGTCCTGGATCTCCGAGGTCGTCACGTCACCCGTGCGCAGGCCGTTCGCCTTCGCCAGCTCGAGCAGCGTCTTCTGTGCGGCGCCGTGGATGTCGACCGAGACCGCGTTGTCGTAGGTCTTCGTGCCGGTCGCCCAGCCGGTGCCGGTCGACGCCGAGTCAGGCGTGTAGTCGGGCTTGCCCGCGAGCGGGTCGCCGTCCTTGTAGAGGGAGTAGGTGGTGTACTGGCCGGTCACCGGCAGGGCGTCGATGCCCGGCAGCTCGCCGCCCGCGCCGTACAGGTAGTCGCGGGCGATCGTGATCTCGCTGTCGCCCATGCCGTCGCCGACGAGGAGGATGACATTGCGTGCGGGCGTGGGGAGCAGCGAGCGGGCTAGGGCGGCGGCGTCGCCGAAGCCCGACGCGCTGTGACGGACGGCGCCGCCCGGCTGGTCGGGCGACGGCTCCGGCGCGGCGGCCGCGGAGAGGCTCGACGCGGCGACGATCGCGCCGGCGCCGAGGAGCGCGGCGGCGGCCGACGCGGCGCGCAGCTTGGTGACACGGAAGGGCATGCGGTTCCTCCTGGAATGGTGGTGTGATGGCCCGGAAGGCCGGTCGATCGGGCGACCGCGGCCAGCGCACCAGCCCCGGCCGTCCGCAGCGTGAACCCCGGACGAAGCGGTGGTGAACTCACTGGGCGGAAGCGGGTCAAGCCCCTCCGCCAGCGCGTCGGGCCCGACATCGCCTCGAACCGTGACGTCGACACCGAGAGCGGACTGGAACCGCCCGGCCGGTCGATGAATCGATTCGATCACCTCTTGACAGCGCTGGAAACGGCGGCATAGCGTGGTCGGTGGAAAGCGTATTCCTCAGCAAGTCCTCGACGGCGAGCGACGGTCGGCACGACCCGCACGACGGGCGATCGGCCATGCCGGGAGCGCGCTGGGCACGGAAGCCTCGTCAGACCCTTTCAACGAAGAAGGCAGGCATGGTCTCGTCCATCTCACCACGCAGTTCGGCGCGCGCACCGCGCGGTTCAGCTGTCGCATCACGCCCCACAGCGGGCGCGTCCCGCTGGTCGCGCCCGCTCGTGGCGGTCGCCGCGGCCGCGGCCCTCATCGCCGGCGGCGCGCTCCTCCCAGGAGTCGCGGGCCCCGCGGCCGCCGCGCCGAAGTCCGATCTCCGGCCCGTCGAATACCTCACCCGCGGCCTCGTCGGCGCCCAGACGGCCGGCGGGATCTTCCTCAGCTGGCGCTTCCTCGGCGACGAGCCCGATGGCCTGTCGTGGAACGTCTATCGCAAGGACGGCGACGCCGACTTCGCGAAGATCACCACCATCGCGCCGCGCGACGTGCAGCCCGAGAGCGACTACGACACGAACCCCGGAGTCGTGAAGGAGGACGTCACCCCGTCGAACTACACCGACCCCGACGGTTCGCTCACGTCCGTCTACGAGGTCGCCCCCGTGGTCGACGGCGTCGAGGGCGAGCGGCAGGGCATGAGCGCGCCGATGCTCTCGGCCCTCCCGGGCGGGGCGGGCCAGGCCGACCGAGGCGCGGTGCGCTACATCCCGATGAAGCCCGCGCCGGCACCCGTCCCGCTCGCACACTTCACCTACCGCGGCTCCGGCAACCGGTTCGGCGGCCCGAACCTCAACCTGAACGCCGCCAACATGGTCGTCCCCGGCACGGGCGGCCAGAACTGGTACGTCGTCGACATGGACCTGCTCAAGGGCTTCCGCGTGGCGTACGAGGAGCAGGCGACGGTGACGCAGGAGCAGCTCGACGGGTGGGTCGCCGCGCTCAACGCGCATAACACCACCCCGAACGCGCTCGGCGTGACGACCTACGCCGCTCCGCGGCCGCTGACGAACTCCCTCGTCGACGGCAAGATCACCGAGGCGCTCTACGACGAGCTCGAGGGCGAGTTCATCGCCTACGTCGAGAACCTCGACTCGGGCACCTCGCTTCCGTACGCGGAGACGGCCACGGGCGCCATCGAGACGTCGCAGAGCGGCGCCTACTCGACCCACGACATGACCGTGGGCGACTTCGACGGCGACGGCGAGTACGAGATCGTCGTGAAGTGGCGCAGCACCCAGGTCGACCCGATGTACTCCGAGCCGATCTTCGGCGGCGCGAACACCACCACGGCGCCCGAGTACATCGACGTGTACAAGCAGGACGGCACGCTGCTGTTCCGCGTGGACATGGGCTACAACGTGCGGGCGGCCAACGACCACGAGACCACCCTGTTCGCCGAGGACTTCGACGGCGACGGCAAGTCCGAGCTCATGCTGAAGACCGCCCTGGGCTCCCGCATCGGCAACTGGGACGAGGCTTCCCAGTCCGTCGTCTACCCCGACTCGGGCGTCGTCGGCGGCGAGGACGGCCTGAACTCCACGACCGACAAGTTCAAGGAGTATTTCGCCACCGGCGACGAGCAGGCCCTCGACACCTACTGGTCGCTCCTGAACAGCTTCAGCATCTCGTACCGGAGCCCGACGGCGGGAGGCGGCAACGACGGACCGAACGACCCGAAGCTCAAGCGGTGGATCAAGACGTACCACGTCGGCCCGATCGGCCCCGCGAAGGACGACCAGGAGTTCTTCTCCGCGTTCGAGTGGAACGACGAGGCCGGGCAGGGCGAGCTCGTGGACAGCGAGACGTACCCCTTCCCGTACCGGGCGAGTGTCGACGGGGAGAACTGGGCGATGACCCCGGCCACCCAGCGCGGCAACTACTCGTACCTGGCGTTCCCGGGCCCCGGCGCGGGAACCTCGGCGAACGACTACAAGGCGCAGATCATGGCCGAGAGCGAAGCGTATTGGCTGCAGCATCCGTGGAAGGCCGCTTCGTACGGTGACGCGCAGGGCAACCGCGCCAACCGCTACGTCGGCGTCGTCGCGGCGCTCGACGGCGTGAACAAGTACGCCGTCTCGCAACGCGGCTACTACCACCGCACCACCCTCGCCGCCTTCAACCTCGTCGACGGCCAGGTCAACCTGCAGGCGAGCTTCGACTCGGCCGACCCGCAGTACTGGTCGCTGGGCGGCAGCGCCTACGACTACCAGAACCGCGGCAACCACTTCACCACCTCGGCAGACCTCGACGGCGACGGATGGGACGAGGTGGTGCTCAAGGCGATGGTCCTCGGCCTGAACGCCGACAAGACCAAGATCCTGCCGAAGGTGCTGAACGGCGACGTCATGCCCACGATCGAGGGGCAGGACGGCGTCCCGCCGGTCGCCGGCGCGTTCCAGTTCGCGACCGACGAGGTGCGGAACAACCCCGAGAACGTCTGGGCTCCGCTCCGGCACGGCGACCGCAGCGCACTGCTGCCGGTCGACAAGGAGAACCACATCAGGGAGTGGTCGGGCATGGAGGAGCACCTCCTCGATGACCTGCGCACCGGCGTGCACACGGGCTGGCTCCCGGGTCCCGCGGGCTACGACCCGATGAAGGGCAAGCGCCTCGACGAGAACGGCGACGTCGTCGTCGAGAACTCGCTGGTCTACGGCGTGTACGCGGCGAGCGACGACGAGGGCAGCGTGGCCGGCAACTACTCCAACCGCTGGCCGGGCGCGCAGGCCGGCTCAGCGGGCGCGACGAACGAGGTACGGAGCATGGTCACCGGCGAAGTGCTGACGACCACGGCCAGCCCCCGCGGAATCGCGCAGGGCCAGAACGCCATCTGGTTCGGCGGCGGCCTGACGCACATGGCGGTCAACGGCTCGACGGTCAACCGCATCGACGACCTGACGTTCGCGGCGTCCCCGTACCTCGCGACCGGCCTGACGTCGACCGGCAACAAGAGCACGCCGACCCTCAAGGCCGACCTGCTCGGCGACTGGCGCGAGGAGCTCGTCCTGCGAGCGAGCGGCAACCGCCTGGGCATCGTCACGTCGCTCGCGCCGACCGAGTACGGCATCCGCACGCTGATGCACGACCCGATGTACCGCAACGGCGTGGCCAACAAGAACACCGGCTACGACCAGGTGGGCTTCGCGAGCTTCTACCTCGGCGACGAGGCGGAGCTGCCCGCGCAGCGGACCGACATCGCCGTGCCGGCCGCACCTGACACGACGGCTCCGGATGTCTCGGTCAAGCCCGATTCGAAGGGGAAGGACGGGGTCTACACGAAGGTCTCGTTCAAGATCTTCGACGCGGGCAAGATCGACCGCGTCACCGTGAACGGCGTCGAGCAGGACCTGGCCGACCGGACCCACGCCAACGTGAACAACCTCAGGCCGGGCACCCACGGTGCTCGCCTGGGCGAGAACGAACTGCAGGCGTTCGACGTCGCCGGCAACGTCACGACCGTGACGTTCACGCTGGTCGAGTGATGCCAGCCGTCCGGGCGGTGGCGCGCTCGACGTGAAGCGAGAAGCGAGGAAGGGTCGGTCCGCACGGGCCGACCCTTCCGGCTGTCCTGCGGCATCCCACCGCCTCACAGCCCGACGGTCTACCCTGAAGGGTGACTTCCAGCGATGCTCCGGTCGAGGTCGAGGCTCCTGTCGAGCCCGCCGCGATCACGTTCGCCGACCTCGGCCTCGACGGGCCGGTGCTCAAGGCGCTCGACGACGTGGGCTACGAGACCCCGTCGGCGATCCAGGCGGCGACGATTCCCACCCTGCTCGCGGGCCGCGACGTCGTCGGCCTCGCGCAGACCGGCACGGGCAAGACGGCGGCCTTCGCGCTGCCGATCCTGGCGCGTCTCGACCTGCACCAGAAGACCCCGCAGGCCCTCGTGCTGGCGCCGACCCGCGAGCTCGCCCTGCAGGTGTGCGAGGCGTTCGAGCGCTACGCGGCCCACCTCAAGGGCGTGCACATCCTGCCGGTCTACGGCGGGCAGGGCTACGGGGTGCAGCTCTCGGCGCTGCGCCGCGGCGTGCACATCATCGTCGGCACGCCGGGCCGCATCATGGACCACCTCGACAAGCGCACGCTCGACCTGTCGGAGCTCAAGTACCTCGTGCTCGACGAGGCCGACGAGATGCTGAAGATGGGCTTCGCCGAGGACGTCGAGA